>JAFAHI010000765.1 GCA_019237325.1 Verrucomicrobiota bacterium
CATCGAACCAGTATTCGCTCTTCATGGCAGAAGGATCCCCGATCGAAACCGCTACAGTATCGCATTGAGAGCGGTTGAGCCACCAGGCGAAAGCTTCATGTACGGCCCGAGTGAACTCCAGATTTTTTCCGAAGTTCTCCGAAGAAAGTTGCTGCGGCGCCATCTTACTCCTCAAGAATATCTCCAGCGGCGAATCCTGAGTCCTCTCGGCATCTATGGTGTGGACTTTCGGGAAGACACAGTTGGTCATCCATTACTTGCCAGCGGTTTCAAATTGAGCGCCAGAGAGTGGGCCCAAATCGGCATTCTGATTCTCAACGAAGGGAAATATGGTCACCGGCAAATCGTTCCCAGCGGTATGCTGGACGAATTATTCCGTGGCAGTTCTGCTAACCCGATTTTTGGTATGGGGTTTTGGCTTAATCGGACGGCCGGCGACGGCGCCAGCGAGGTCGATGTAGAAAAGATGCTGGATATCCCTTGGGAACGACAATATTGGCACCACGTCTGTCTGTGCCGGGACGCACCGCGCGACCTCATCGCCGCGATTGGGTCTGGTTACCAGCGCGTGTTTGTCATCCCTTCCATGGACCTCATCATCGTTCGCCAGGGCCGCGATGGCCCTTTCTCCGACGCAACGTTTCTCCGGATCATCCTGGGTAAGGAGACGGTTCACCGTTCACGGTTGGCCGTTAGCGGTTAGCGGTTGGGAGTGGGCCTGGAGGGGAGCCGCTTTTACCCGTCCTAAGTCGAACGCACATTCTTTAAACATTGCGTTTGCCGGTAGTGAGCATGTGTTAGCGGGCGGCTCCCGCGAGCGGCCCCTGATGTCGCCATAGTTCGCAGTGTTTTCATATGACCCGATCAATCGACACCGCTCGGGTAATTCACCCGAGCAGACGTTTCCGGGAGCCGCCCGCTATGCCACGTTGAGTAGTGCCATGATTTTTCGCACGATTATGCGAGCGGTCTGGCAGCGGTCAAAAGCGGCTCCCCTTCAGGCGCTCAAGTCGCGCTAACCGTGAACCGGGAACTGTGAACCGTGAACTGAAAACTTGCTGAACCACAGTCACAGTTTACTGTCCGCTTATTATGGATCTTACGCATGACCACTTCTTCTGGGGACTAGGAGTGGGTATACTTCTTGGGATCATCGGCATTATCTTGACCATCCTTCGACTTTGGGAGGCGCGTCGCGAAGTGGCCCGCTTGCGACGGCATTTGGCTGACAAACTCGAATTGGAAGCCGATGCGACGAACCGGCTAAAAGCGGATCTGCAGAATCTGAAGTCGCAGAACGAAAATCTCAGGATGAAAGTGGCGAGTCTCAGCCAGACACCAGATCGCAAACAGCAGCGTGATCTGGAAGTATACGCCAGGGCCGAGCGTTATATGGTCTCGCAATCGCCCGGTTTTCCCGCAGTTTGGGAACAGGCCAAACGGCTCGCGGTGGGTGAGCTTGAGACAGAAGAACAGGGGCAGAGCCTTCCGCGCCGAGTATTCAACGCGTTATTGAATCGGTCTCCGAAAGCGGATGAACGAGAGGGGCAGCCGCAACCCCAGGCTTAGCGATGTCGCCACACCGTCCAGCGGAAGCAGGGGAAGACGGAAAAATCGCGGTTGACGCAGTCTGCTAAGAGTGGCAGGGTCCGTCTCCCTTTTTAGAAAGCTCATGGCAAACACGCGATCAGCAGCGAAACGGGCGAGACAGACCGCAGCTCGTTCCTTGCAAAACAAGTCAGTGCTCACCGGAATTAAATCGCAGCAGAAAAAGCTGAGTGCGGCGGTTGCCGGAGGAGATAAGAGCAAAATCGAAGCCGAATTGGCCGTATTTGCTTCTAGGCTCGACAAGGCAGCAAAGCGTGGTGTCGTTCACAAGAACTACGCAGCTCGCCGCAAGAGCCGCGTGACCCATGCCGTGGCCGCGAAGCTGAAAGCTTAAGCCTGAAACGTCGACGTTTCAGGCTAATTCAGATTGCCCATCAATTCTGGGCGCGACGTTAGGCGACTGAGCTCGCAGCCGCTATCTGCTGCTTCGTTTAAGAACAACAAAGTCACTTCGTATGCCACTGATCGGCAGTACATGCGATCGCAGCTGACCACGATCCCCGTAAGGTCGACACAAACCGGCGTGCTCTCCGGCGATTCTGGTTCAGCGCAAACCCGCAACGAGATTTGAGTTCCGAGGTCGAATCGCCAGCGTGAACGGAAAACCAGGCCTTGGTCGTTCAGCCGGATATCGCTGTAATAACCGAAAAGACAATCGACGCCGTAGTCGAGATAAATGACGATATCGGCTCCCCGGCTGCCCTGTATGGAAGAGTTCATCCGCGCTGCAACCTCTGCCTACGGTAACCGGAGTCGGTCTTCCGTCAAGTTTGGCTGTCCATTTCAGCCTCTACCTCAGTGAGGATACGCTTGGCTAGAAGGCCGAGCCAATAGGTCGTACAAATGGTTAATATGAAACCGCTACCCCAGACTAAATAGTCATGGAGACCGGGTTGTTTGGTGCCGCGCGCCATTTCAATGCCGAACTGGCCTAACGTGCCGATAAACGAATAAAGGAATAGCCCTGGAATTTGTCCGAGCGCGACCCACATCAGGCAACGATGCAACGGAACTCTGGTGAGCCCGTATAAGTAGTTTAACAGGCTGGAAGGGGCCAGCGGGTTCAATTGCGAGAGCACCACGATTTTCCAACCGTGTCTTTCAATTGCCCGGTCAATGAGACCGAGCCGCCGGCTGTTGTGGATCAGTTTTTCGATCCGTCGCCGGCCCAACCACCGGGCGATACAGAAAGCGGCGGCTGCACCCAGCAAGTTGCCCACCAGAACGATGAGGAATCCCCACCATAATCCGAACAGGAACCCGCCTCCGACACTCAGAATTCCGCCTGGTAACAGCAACACATTGCAGACGGCATACGCGATTGGATAAACAATGCCGCTCCAGAGACCGAGGCTTTCGATGTGCTTTCTGGCGTCACCGATCCAGTTCAAGACCGGATACTGTGAACTCAACAAAAAGATAACTACGATGGCCAGCGCCAATCCGCCGACTTGAATAATCAGGGTCCAAGGGATCCTATGGCTACTACTATATTCCTCGGACGAACTGGGCGAGCTCGGCGGTGGTATCATATGTAAGAAAAGGCGTGATCAGGTAGACCCCAGGGAAGGACT
>JAFAHI010000773.1 GCA_019237325.1 Verrucomicrobiota bacterium
ATCGAAGGGATTAGTTCTTAACCTGATTGAGGCAATCGAAACGCACAATGATCCCATGTTCTTGAAATATGTGGACGGAGAGGTCGATTATTTCGGCCACAAACACGCTTCTGGAGCTTTTGTTCAAAGGGACATGGAACAAGACGCGACAACGTATCAGTCCGTCCGAATGATTCCCGATCTCGCAACGTTGGAGACTTCGACCGGTCATGCATCCGTCGAATACGATTTGGAGGCCCAAGAGTTTTCGGGCAAGGATCATAAGGCCCGCTGTCGTTTGGAGATTGAGTTCGCACCGGGACCGACGCCGCGCCTGCTATCCATTTCGTCGCGGGTCGTGCCACGATAAACGCGAATAAAATCTATGGCGCGGCGCGCAGCGAAAAAAGCACAACCTCTTCGCCAAGGCGCTTCGTAGGTCAAGGCGAACGCAAAACCAACCGCGAATGGTGGCTCAATAGTCCATTTCGCGAACCGGTTTTCGCGGCTTCCCTAAGTGACGAATTTGGCTTGGGTTTAGGCTCGGGGCGTCCTGCTCCGGCAAGACATGATCTCCTTTGGATCCGGATAAGTGGGATACGCTTTTCAGCTCGTGCAAAGTCTTGCTTCCGGATATCGCGGCGACATCATCTCTGTAGTAATCGAACCAAGGTAAGCCGGCGGCACTATAGCTTTTTGCGGTTGGCGGCGGATACGGTGGACGGTTGCCGGTGATACTCTGCCATACGAGCGAGTTACAAACGTGGACGAAACAACGGCTGGTGTGATCGCGATCCCAGACATCGAACCCGTATCGATCGCGATAGATTTCCTGTCGCATTTTTCCTCCTGGCGCTAATCCCATGTCAGGCATGAGGGGTGCGGATTTGGCGTAAGCAAATCGCTGCAGCGATAATTCAAGGCGCTCTGCTTCGATGGTTTCGCGGTAGATCTCGGCCCGCATCGGACACACCTGGATCTGCAATCCGCCATGCTCGGCTTGGCCGGTAATCTGTTCTTCGGCTGAGTAACCGCTTCCTAAAGGCATAGCAACAAACTGGCGGATAACGCCTTTCTTTACAGCAAATCCGTCTAACCAGGGTTGGGTGGGTAACACCAAATAATTCTGAGGTTCTTTTGTCAGCTCAGCTGACCAGGCTTCTCCTGTTGTTGCGTCGATCTTGCCGGCTGCGACCTTTACTGCGAACGGATAATCGGAACGAGAAAAAGAAATCCACATCGCTTCGGATTGATACATCGGGAAAGCAACCCCGCCGTGTTCATACCAGTCGGGCGGCAAGTTCGCGGCATAGTCATCGACATGCACAATGGGAAATCGGCCGAACCCAGGCGGTAACGGCCAGGTCTTATCGTCATCCGGAATCCGTAGCGTCCGTTGAAATGAGACGGTGCAATGGGCATGCGGATGCAGGTCCGGGAAGGAGAGCTTCAAGATATCGCGATCTAGTTCTATCATGGGCAGAAGCGGAGTAAGGGAGTGATGGAGTTGTGGAGTGTTGGAGTGTGGGGAGCAGTGGAGTTATGCGCCTTTATTAATTTTTATTTGCGTTAATTCGTGTCCATTCGCGGTTAAAGTCTTTGTGTCCTCTGTGTCTCTGTGGTGAAATTTGTCTTTGCCGTTTACCATTTGCCGTCGCGGACTTCGCGGACGATCCGGAGGACGGCATGGTCGGGTTGATCTTTCAGGGCGCGGATAAGGTCGCCGAATAGTTTTGGTCGTTTGCGAATGATGGTTTGTAGTTCGGATGAGACTTTGCCGGCCATGGCCAGAAGGAGGTCGGGATCGAGCTCCAGCTCGCGGGCGAGCGCAACGGCAGTGGCTTCGCCTGGAGGCGGTTCCAGGCCGCGTTCAACTTTAGAAAGATAGGAAGGTTCAACCCCGATACGGCCGGCAACTTGGCGTAGCGAATAGCGCCGCGGATCTCTCTCAGCCAGTTTAAAACGTTGTTCGCGTAAGAATTCGGCGAAACCTGAACGGGAATCTGTTTGGCTAGGGGTAACAATGTGTAGGTAATACTACACGCATTCGCTAATGTCAAACGGACAAGAATAGCCGCGAAAAAGCGCAAACCAACCGGTGGTTCGCCAGCAGGGATCTCATGAGCAACCGCGAATGGACGCGAACTAACGCGAATAAACCCGGAGACAAACAGACCAACCGCAGATTCACACAGATTTACGCAGATAGGCGACACCCGTGGAGCGCTGCCTCGCTTCGCCCTTCGTCAGGCTGAGCCGGACTACGGAGGACAAGTCTGAGGCCGACAGGGGGTCGACCTGAGCAGCCCAGTAAAGCCACGACTTCGATCTTATGGTACCAGGTCGCGGATAATCCTGTGATCTGGAGAGAACACCTCGACTAGGCGATTTATCAGGTCACGACCTTGATTTTCTTCTTCCGTCACGATCGTAATAGCCGGTTCGAGCCGGATCCACTGCTCGTCCGGGGTCAGACCGCTCTCGCGAAGAATGATGAGGCCGGGATGAACCTCACTGCTTGCCGCAAGATTGAAGAAGTCCTTGGCGTTGATCGTGACGACAATTTGGTCATGCTCGAAAGCGTAAAGCCAAATCTCCGAGTCTGATTTTCCTGAAAGGCCGAGATAAGCCGCATGTTGTGCGAATATACCGAGGGCTGTCAGGCGCGATATCAGCCGCGGCGACAGATTCTCATCCAGAAGTAGGTTCAATCGAGATGATTGCGTCTGAGATTAATCGACTTGGTTGGGCGGCCCGGTGAGCGCTTAACGGCTGAATAGATTTCGGCAAAGCGGATATCATCGATCGTTAAGATCGGATGGTCGGCTTTGACATCTTCGACTGTGACGCCTTTTCTGAGCATACCGCCGATGTGCCTCACGGAAAGGCGCGTTCCCTTGAATACTTCCTCGCCGCTCAGTATTTCGGGACGGCTTTCGATGCGTCGAAGGCCTTGTCTGTATAAACGCAATTTCTTGTTCGAGTCTGAAAGGAAACGTTTTGTGTTTATGCTCAGAAAACCATCTCGGTCCAGCGTGTCGGAGCGACTTTTCCGCCAATTGCCTGCGCGTCGCTTAGCTGTAGACATAAGCTCGTAAACCGCTTGTCGGTCCTCTCTTGGAAAGGGTATTTTGCTGAAAAGGATAAAGTAGGCGACCGCGTCCGGTGGAAAACGCCAATGCTTGCGTTGAGCCCGGCGATTCCCAGACGGAATGACTCCTCGATGGATCTCATTTCGAACGATTTTCTCGGATACGCCGGATAAAGCTGCGACTTCGGAAACGGAAAGGCTTAGTTCACGCGCGGACATAAATATGTCTCTAGGTGAGAAATAGTAAGAGAGGAGTTCCTGGAGTTCAAGGCTGGCCGCGACATAGGTTGTGCGAAGGGACCACGAATGGACGCGAAAGAAACCAACCGCGAATGGACACGAATGAGCCCGCCTTCGCAAGGCCTACGGCGCGGCAG
The DNA here is from genome assembly GCA_019237325.1 of Verrucomicrobiota bacterium. GTDB lineage: Bacteria > Verrucomicrobiota > Verrucomicrobiia > Chthoniobacterales > JAFAMB01 > JAFAVN01. Next base: position 3,448 of record JAFAHI010000773.1, read on the forward strand.
GCAGCGAATAAAAACTCACGCAAAGACGCAAAGGTGGAAGCTGAAAGTGAAAAGCCAACGCTAAGCGCGACCTAATCTAGCTCGCTGATATTTATCGCGGGATGCGTCCAGCGAAGCTCTCGAGGCTTAAGTTGTAGGGCCCGCAATGCATCGCGAAGTGCTGCGTTCAAATCGACTAACTTCGTATGATGAACTATGGGACGCGTTCTGGACTAACTTGGCTAAAAAGGAAATCATTAGCTTGATCGCTGCCAAAAAACCGGAAGCCGCCGAGCGCTTGGGGCAAGCCTTGCGAGCTTGGTGTGAGCATCTTGCTACTGTTCGGAACGAACAACCGGGAGCACGATCCTGGCGAGAGATAATAGTGACAGCTGAATACCAGTTTGACGATACGCCAATCGTGACGCCTGCCGGAGCTGTTAGCCTCGTCGGGCGGCCGGATGCTGTGCGTTTGGAAGAGGACGGTCTGGTGGTGATCGACTACAAATTGTCGCGTGGTAGCAATCTTAAGACTGATTTGCTCCAGGCAATTATCTATGCGGCGTTGCTCCATCAACTTCATCCAAAGTTATCGTTCTCGGCTCAGCTTGAATACTATGAGCCGAGGTTACATCGAATTCGCCAATCCTCAGACCAGGTGCTTCGATTGTTTCGAGAAATGGTTCTACCGACGTTGGAAACGATCGCTAAGCAGGGCATTAAACCAGAGGTTATCAAGGTCGTTGCAACAGATGACCTCTCAGAAAGAATTGTCAGCGCCTACCGAGAGTACGGTATAGAGGTTCAAGTCGTTGATAGAAGGGAAGCGCCACAGCTTGCCCGCTACGATCTAAAGCTTGGGGTTGGCGTCAGTTTTGCACAAGCAAGCCGACGTGCCACGGATCTGAAACTTGCGTTGGCGTTACAGCAAGAACCAATGATTTCTGCCGGTCCGGGTTTCGTTTGGTTTGATGTTCCTAAGAGCCGCCCTGATACCGTTCTATGGAGCGCGCGCAGAAACGATCCTAGACTCACCAAATGTCAAAGCGCGGTGGCGTTCGCTGTCGGCGTCAATGTTGCCGGGGATTTGATCGTTGCAGATTTCTCAGATCCGAACACGGCGCACGGGTTAATCGCTGGGTCTAGCGGAAGCGGCAAAAGCGAGTTTTTGAAGGCCGTAATCGCAACGCTCGTGTCTCGATCGGAGCCGGATATCCTCCAGATCTCACTTATCGACCCAAAACGGGTCACTTTCGGAGGACTCGGTAAGTCGGCATACCTCCCCCAGGATGTTCTCTACACTGTCGAAGACGCGCTTCTCTGTTTAAAGGGTGCCGCCGATGATATGGAGAGCCGTTATGACCAGCTCCTGCGAGATGGATTTAACAAGATCGCCGATTGGATCGCTGCCGGGAAAAGGGGCTTACCCTATCACGTGATCGTATTTGACGAGTTTGCCGATTTTATCAATGCGGGGAAGAAGGAAAAGAATGAATTCGAACGGCTAGTAAAACTTATCTCGGCTAAAGGGCGTGCTGCTGGAATTCACCTCTTAATCGCAACTCAACGACCGGACCGGGACGTGATTACAGGCCAGATAAAAGCGAATTTGCCGTTCAAAGTGTGCCTCAGAGTGACAAACGCGATCAACTCTAAAATCGTGCTTGATGACGTTGGAGCGGAAAATTTAATAGGTCGCGGTGATCTGTTATACGACATCGGTCAAGGCGTGGAACGTGCTCAAAGCTTATTTGTTCCTGACAACGAGTTTAGAGCC
>JAFAHI010000236.1 GCA_019237325.1 Verrucomicrobiota bacterium
TATCCGGCCTCCTTACACGCATCTTGAACCCCCTTGGTATAAGCCTGCCAGTAGGGCTGCTGCATATCGAAAACCGAATAACCAATTTTGACCGGTTCCTTTTTGACAAATTTCGTCTGGCCGGATGCTATTCCGGCAGCACACACAATTAGGGCCAGAGCCATCAATGGCTTCTTATTAAATGCGAACAGGGGCGTTGTCGCCCATCCCTTTAAGGTCCGCGGGGATAGCGGCCAGCAATTTGCTTTCATTTGTTCTTGGATTTAGGGGGGTACAAAGAGCGCGAGTCGGTGGAGCTGAAAATCACGCATCCTCTCGCCAAGTTTCTACTTGCTTTCGAAAAGGTAGATATTCAAAGCCTGCTCGCAACAGAATTTGACCTTTTCAAACATCGAAAACAGAGTCAGGCCGGAGCGAATGGGTCGAGGCAAAGCAGGAACGGTGCTTACATGCATTGCCGCGCGGCGAATGAAAACCTCGAACAGCCGCCAAACCGGGTCTTGCTCTGCGTCCTCCGCGGCCGCTGCGCGAGGTTAATTAATCTTGTGGTTTCCCTTACTCTCCCGTCGAGTCCGGTCTGTCTGTCGGTGGTTTCTCCTTCAATTGCTCATCGACGGTTGGTTTCTTGGTAAATCCTGGCTTCTTGCCGGAGCCCGTGTAGAGCCTCGCGCTACTGGTCTGTCCGTAGTAGCGGGCTTCGTATAACAGGTCCTTACCCGTGCGTGGTGCGGCTCCCCGAGACCGGATCTTTCGCTCGTGTTCATCCAGCAACGCGGCCGCCTCAGAGGTTAGTTCCGGCGCTGCACACTTCCACAAAAAACTGTTTCGCACTCGACAAGTGTAGTACAGCAGCGTCGGCATCACCTCCGTTAGCCAGTTCTTCAGCGGCTTTGCGCATGGCCTCCGCCGCTTGCTGGTTCGCGATCACCGCGATCAGCTCGGCGTTATGGACGACATCAGCCGGATTTTGTGTCCCCTGGATCCGCACCAGATGCGAACTGGTCCGGCTCTCGAGTCTCAGATCAGCGCCTTCTTCTGTGATCGAAGTGTACGCGAATTCGAGCGCCACCAGTTCTTCCCCTTCCAGCGAGGCCGGCAGGCTGCCGTCCGGCAACAACGGCAACGGTAATACCTCCAGCATCAGAACGACATAGCGTTCCTCGCCGCTCACGAGGTCGCCCAAGGCAAGCTCGGTCCGCGCGTCGGGTAACTGGACCTGAGGGTAATCGCCGTATTGTTTCCACGCATTGCAGAACATCTTTGGTTGAATCCGAAGCCGCAAATTTTGCACGGTGATTTTCTGCAATCCGTCCAATTCATCTGCGAGAATGACCGGGATTTTCTCCGGGCTATCCGCATCGTGGAGTTGCCCCTGTCCGACCTTGCTCATGGCGGCGAGCATGTTCTCGTTGTAATGGTCCCCGAACCCGAGGCAACTGGTCCGGATCTCGTCCTTCTCCAAACCGGCGCGCGTTAACGCCTCGACGTGGTCCGGCTCGGTAATCCCGGCGTTGACGTGCCCGTCGGTGAGCAGGAGAATCTTGCGGATTGGAGCGATGCCGTCGGCGGTTTTCTGCGCCTTCAAGAGCTCATCGCGTCCCAATAACCAGCCTGCCATTAGATTGGTGGATGAGCCCGCACGGATCTGATCGACGGTTTGGTACCAGCCGTACCGGCTAACCGGTTGCTCCAAAGGGATCACCACCTGGGCAAAACTATCGAAGACGACCAGACTAAAATAGTCTTCCGGCCGGAGATTCTTGATGACTTCGCGACAAGCCTGTTTAGCGTGTTCGATCGGCGCGCCGCTCATCGAGCCGGAGCGGTCCAGAACGACCGTGAAAGCGGTGGGCCGAGGTCGCTGGGTAAGCGGCTGTGCCGGTGCGGTTAGTTTCGCTACGAGGTGAACCGGCCGGGAGGAATTGCGTAAAATGGTTTTATAGTCGAGTTGGAGTTCGATATTCATTTGTGAGGCAGGTTAGTTGGCCGCGGAAGTGGGTTCATTGGAAACTGGTGTTTCATACTTTCGCATAGGGGGTGAGACATTGGCGGGGGCATGGTAAGCGATAGGCGATGATTTTATTTCACCTCGCGCGCCGGCCTTCCTTTGTCTAATTGGCGGATTTGTGGGGGGAGTTTCTTCCTGCGAACCCTTTGGCGCCCGCGAACCACTTGCCTAAGATCGATACGTAGAAAGGCGTATTGACGAGCTCAGTAGACCGGCACTATTCAGCAACGATATGATTGCGTCTCACGCACACAAGCTTCTAATCCTGCTGCTTTGCCTCCTCTCAGGAGCAACTGAAGCATCCGAGTGGCCTGCTTCCAGCGACTTTGATGCTTACGTGGTTCAAACCATGAAAGATTTCAAGGTACCTGGCGCTGCTATCGCTGTCGTACACAATGGAAATGTCCTGGTAGCAAAGGGGTACGGGCTCCGAGATGTCGAAAACCGATTGCCTATCACGACAAAAACACTCTTCCCCATCGCATCAATTACCAAATCTTTCACGGTCACAACTCTAGGCACGATGGTCGACCAAGGTATCGTTGATTGGGACAAACCGGTTCGCGATTATCTACCTGATTTTCGCATGTATGATCCGGTGGCCACCGACGAAATCACGCCCCGCGATTTGGTGACGCATCGCTCCGGATTGCCTCGTCATGATCTTCTCTGGTACGGCTCTCCTATTTCGCAAAAGGAAATCGTGGAACGCCTCCGCTACCTGGAGCCCAACAAACCCCTGCGGCAGACGTTCCAGTACAACAATTTGATGTTCATAACCGCGGGGTATTTGGAAGGTGTATTAAATCATTCGAGCTGGGAGGAAGCAGTCCGGAAACAGGTGTTAACTCCTATCGGAATGACGGCGACCCTATTTTCGTCTGCAGAAGCCCAAAAGAATCCAGATTGCGCTCAGCCTTATCGAAAGAATAGAAGGACCGAAGAAGCCCAGCGCATTTCTTTTGCTGAGTGGGGTGACGTCGGCGCAGCCGGAGGCATCAACTCCAATCTAGATGATATGATTCGCTATCTCTCTTTCCATTTGGCTAAGGGCAAATTGGAAGGCAAACAGCTATTGTCGGAAAATAGCGCCTCGCAAATGCAGACACCGCAAATGGTGATCCAAGGAGAACGAGATTATCCGGAGCTCGGCGATCAGAGCTACGGAATGGGTTTCTTTATCTCGACCTATCGTGGTCACAAGCTGATCCAGCATGGAGGAAATCTCGACGGCTTTAGCTTAGAACTCGCATTCCTGCCAGAAGAACAGATCGGGATAGTAATTCTGACTAATTTAGACCAGAGTCGTTTTCGGGATGCACTACCGTTTGACGTATTCGATCGCCTGTTGGGGCTTCAGCCTGTGCCTTGGAATGAACGCTTTTTAGAACGAGAGCACAAAGAAGCCGACGCGGAGAATGCTGCCGAAGACAAGGGATTCACTGGTCGCAAGCAAGGGACTCGGCCTTCCCACGATTTACAAGAATTTGTCGGCGAGTACGCCAA
>JAFAHI010000251.1 GCA_019237325.1 Verrucomicrobiota bacterium
TTCGTGCTGCCTTTAGAAGAGATGACCCCGTTGGCGCTGGCCGGCCCAGGCGTGTCGAGGCCAATCACCCGCACCGACTCCCAATGCACTCCTGCACCGCCGATGGCGAGTTCAATTGCCTTCGCCATTGCTTCAACCGCCGCTTCAGGGCCCTCCAATACTCGGCTCGGTGTTTCTACCATCCGGTTATTGAGAAAAACCCCTTTGGAATCCAGGAGAGTCGCGTTCGTCTTGGTGCCCCCAACATCGAGGCCGGCGACTATGGGAGGAGTAGTCACAACTCTAAGAATATTAGAATTGATTGCCTGTGTCTAGCGTCGAAACGAACACAAATTTGGCGAGGTATCCCGCAGGAGCACGTCTGCTTCCGGCCCGCCGGCCAGAACGGTCAAAACTACCATTCAAAACAGCGAAGAGCCAAAAATAAAAATAGGTTTCAGTAGTAACGCGGTCGCCCTCCTTCCAGCCAGTTACATCGCGACCTACCTCCGCGATTTTTGATCTTTGATCTTCATGAATATTTTTAGCCTCCTGATTCGAATCCGGGATAGAGCATCATCCCTCCATCCACATAGACACTCGTCCCGGTAATGTAATCGGCATAGTCTGAAGCTAGAAAGGCAGCCAAGCGCCCGATTTCCTCCTGTTCCCCGATTCGCTTGCATGGAATCAGGGCCATCAGGCCATCGTAGGCGTCGCGATCCTCCCAGGCCGACTTGTTCATTGGAGTGCGGATCGCTCCCGGACAGATGCTGTTAACCCTGATTTTAAGCGCTGCCACTTCCTGCGCGATACTCTTCATGAGGAGCATGACCCCTCCTTTTGACGCCGCATAGTTGACGTGTCCCGCCCAGGGAATGACTTCGTGTACCGAACTGATACAGATGATCTTTCCGGCAGATACGGAAATCCCGCTGACAATACCACGACGTTTGAACTCACGGATTGCTTCTCGCGCACAAAGGAATTGACCGGTTAGATTGGTACCGATCACTGAATTCCATTGCTCGACGGTCATTCTGTCAACGGGCGCATTGCTCTGAATACCCGCGTTGTTGACCAGAATATCGACGGTTCCAAACTCCTCAATCGCCCTTTTAAACATTGTTTGTACCTGGCCTTCCTGCGATACATCGGCAGCAATTGGAATGGCTTTGGTTCCTATCTTTCGAATAGCCGATACGACTTCATCTGCGGCATCCGGAGGCCCGATAAAATTTACGACGACGTCGGCGCCGGCCTCTGCAAGCGCTAAGGCTATGGCTCGGCCTATCCCGGAACTTGCACCTGTTACCAGCGCCTTCTGGCCGCCCAACAATCCGCGGAAAGGAAACTGAAGCATCGGTTTCCTTTCAAATGACGAACTGCTTCAGAAATTGATAGGATCGACGGAGAGCTTGTTGCCTGCCCTCCAGCGAATATTCATACGCCCGATCTTCGACTTCGACACAGACCGGTCCACGATACTCAATGTCAGTAAGCGCGGAAAAAAACTGGTTCCATTGGACGTCACCGAATCCGGGAAGCTTAGGTATATGCCAACCGAGGCCCAGAATCCCTCGATCGTACAAACGATCTGCGAGCGTTTTGTCATCCTTGGCATGTACGTGAACGATTCTGTCCTTGAATTCATATAGCGCTCGAACGTAGTCGATCTTCTGCCAAACCAGGTGAGAGGGGTCAAAGTTGAGACCAAAGTTTCGGCTCGGGATAGAATCGAACATACGCCGCCAGATTTCTGGCGAGATAGCCAGGTTTTTACCTCCCGGCCACTCATCATCGCTAAACAGCATCGGACAATTTTCTATTCCCACCTTAACGTCGTGATCGTCGGCAAAAGAAATCAACGGTTTCCAAACCAACTCGAATAACTTCCAATTCTCTTCGAACGATTTGACATGATCCCGTCCGATGAACGTGGTCACTAGCCCGACGCCAAGGCGAGCTGACACTTCGATGACGCGTCGAAGGTGCTCTGCATAGGTGGCACGTTCGGTGGGATCGGCGCATAACGGATTTGGGTAGTAGCCAAGGCTCGAGATCTGGACTCCGTACTTAATGATGAGTTCTTGTGTCCGCGCCCGCTCGGGTTCACCAAAGGAGGCAACATCGAGATGGGTCACTCCTGCGTAGCGTCTTTCCGCCTTACCCACTGGCCAGCACATTACCTCAATACATCGAAATCCCTCAGTTGCAGCGAACGACAGGACATCTTCCAGGGACAACTCCGGCAAAATCGCAGTTACAAATCCAAGTTGCATAATCAGTTTATGAAGACTCTGGTTGGTTTCTTCTCACCGGAACCCAGGCCTGGGTTCGGTGACTTTGGAGTATCGCCTCACAGAGCAACAATTCCTCGTGACCATCCTCGAATCCCGCGAAGATTTTCGGGCGCGAGAAATCTCCCTCGGCGAGATACTCATAGATCGCTCGATAAAGTTGTTTGAAAGTGTCCGGAAAACCTTCGTTGTGGCCGCCGGGATAGCTGGTGAAGGAGCGGACACCCGGCGCGAGCAGAGATGGATCCCGGATCAGCAGTTCATTTGGTTTGTCTCGATGCCCGAGCCAGAGATCATTCGGATGCTCTGAGTCCCAGGCGATCGATCCATCTGAACCGGCTATTTCAAACGTGATTTGATTTTTTCGGCCGGCGGTGACCTGGGAAACAGCCATGGCGCCACGCGCGCCATTGGCAAACCGAAAGAGTACCGACCCCCAATCCTCAGTCTGGATCTGGATCGGTTCGCTGGCAGTAGCTCCTGCGCCAGCTTCGTTCCCCTGGAAGGTTGCACCTGCAGCCTTCGGACGCTGCCGGACGGGGATGAGAGTCGCAAGATCTGCAAAAACCGAATCGATTCGCAAGCCCGTCACGAAAACGATCAGATCCATCCAATGGGTGCCGATGTCTCCCACTGCTCGCAGTTCGCCCCCCTCCTCCACGAGCAATCGCCAGTTCCAATCTGTGTCTTTCAGCAGCCAATCCTGTATATAGGCGCCCCTTACGCTTAACACGCGACCGATAGCGCCTGTTTGCACTAAATCCCGGGCTTGGAGCGCAAGAGGATAAAATCGAACATTGTAATTGACCGCTGTGACCAAGGCCGGGTTCTTTCGTGCGCGCTCCACTAGTTCGGAGGTTTCCACAGAACTCGTGGCAAGCGGCTTTTCACAAACTACATGTTTGCTGGCATGCAGGGCGCCGATGACCATGTCTCGATGCTGGCGATTGGGTGTAGCAATATGTACAACGTCTACTTCGGGGTCAGAGAGGATCTCTTCATAGCTGAGATACGCTTTGGGTAGTCCCAAGGTCTTAGCCGCCATCTCACTTTTGGCCGGCGAACTACCAAGTATGCCTTTTACGCGGATCCCGAGGCGGCGAAGCGCCTCGACATGAACCGGGCCAATGAAACCGGTCCCAGTTACAGCTGCAGTCTTCTGAGAGAGTATCATAGGAGGCACCCAGCAGGAGGCACACTAAGCACGGCGCCGTACGGCGAGCCGGGCCGGCCCGCCGCCGGCGTGGACTTCGTTTTCCAATTCATATCGATCGCCGCGGTAGTAGAGGACCTGATACCAGATCGGAAGTTCCACCTCCGTGAAGCCGGTCCCTTCGACAACAAGAACAGCAGCTCCTTCGTTCAGCGCAAATTTTTTCGCTTCCCGCACGGACAAATTTTGAGCGCGAATCTTGTGCCTTTCACCTGTCATGAAGATTCCGTGCATCTCTTCCAAATAGTGATAGAGATGGACCCGTTCCGTTACGATTTGGGGGGATTCTGATAACACCGCGGTGGCTAGTTGTCGGTGGACCATCCACCTAGCAGCCTCTTTTACCTGAGTCAATCACGAACTTTTTTAAGCCGGCGTGTTCCGTATTAAATTCAGCCTTCTTGACAGCGAAAGGATTTTTTGATGCGATTCTCGCCGGCTCGCGGTCGTTCACGACCCAGCTCCCCCCATCAACGCTCGAACAACCAAGCTAAGTCGCAATCCATGAGGAAAATCAGCATTTATTCATGTCTCCTTCTTGGGGGCATTATGACCATGACTACTCAGGTCCCAGCCGCTGAAAAATACGTGGTCGGCGTGTCTAATACACTCGTCGGCAATGGCTGGCGTGAGGAAATGGTCTGCTCGATCAAGGCCGAGGCCTTGGCATCGGGTAAGGTTTCCAAAATCATTCTGGCTAACCGCAACGGTGGACCATCGGAGCAGATCGCCGATCTGCGCAATCTTATCTCGGCCGGCGTCAACATTATCATTGTCAATCCGTCCGACCGCAAAGCGCTTGATCCGGTGATCAAGCAGGCCACCGACAGGCACATCGTAGTTGTCGCCGTGGACCAGGCGGTTGATGCTCCCACTGCCTATGTTGTTACCAATGACCAAACCGCCTATGGTCAGCTTGGCGCCGAGGCACTGTTCAAGAAGCTCGGCGGCAAGGGCGATGTCGTGGAGATGCGCGGGATCGACGGCGTGCCCGCGGACGCCGACCGCCATGAGGGCTTCACTGAGGCGCTCAAGAAGTATCCCGACATCAAGGTCGTAGCATCGGTCTTCACTGGCTGGTCGCCGGACAAGGGTGCGCAGGAAACGAAAAACCTAATCAGCTCTGGCAAGCAGATCGACGGAATCTGGACTTCTGGCATTGATAAAGCAGTCGTCGATGCTTACAAGACCGCGAACATGAAATACGTGCCGGTGGTCGGCGCCGATAATAACGGATTTATGGGCCAGGAGATCGAGCTCAAGGATGCCGGCCTCGTTGGCATCAACGTGACCAATCCGCCGGCAGTCGGCGGCGCCGGCCTAAGTATCGCCCTCGATGTTCTCGAGGGGAAAACGGCGCCTCGCGTTACTCATCTCACGCCGAAGGTCTACGACAGTTCAATGCCTGAAGGCCAGGAGTGGCTGAAGTCCCTCTACGACCCGAAGGTAGATCCGAACTACCCCGTCTACAGTCCCGTCGAGCCATATACGCACTACACTATCGAGCAGGAAAAGGCCTGCAAAGGCCCGGGGGAATGAGGCTGGCGATCAAACGTGCATTTGGGTTGATTATTGTTTAGCTTCTCGTCGCTGCGCGAGCCCGGTTTGCGCGGCGATGCCCCTGCGGAGCGTTTGTAAGTCAATTGCGGATTTTCATGAGTGAATCGGCCCTCCTTCTTGAAGCCTGCGATGTGGCTAAAAAGTTCGACTCGGTTGTTGCGCTCAAAGCCGCCTCGCTTCAGGTGCGCCCCGGTGAGGTTCACGGTTTGATGGGGGCGAACGGGGCGGGCAAGAGCACATTGGTGAAGATCATCACTGGCGTCTTTCCGGCCGATAGCGGTCAGATCTCTGTGAAGGGCGTGGTCCGTTCGTTCCGATCCCCGGCGGAAGCACGCCGGGCGGGGATTGTCTCCGTCTATCAGGATCCAGCGCTGGTGCCGGACCTGACCATCGCCCAGAATATGCACCTCGCAGCCGCCTCTCTCGAGGCCGTACGCAAATGGCTAGCGGAACTGGGCGTCATCGGGCTCGATTTCAACCTCCTGGTTCGCGACCTGCCTGACCCGTCGCTGCGCCTCATTGATCTTGCCCGTGCGCTTGCGTGGGAGCCTGCGGTCCTGCTGCTCGACGAAATCACGGCCTCGCTGCCTGCGGATCTTTCTGAACAGATTTACGCGATGGTAAAGCAATGGCGCCAGAGGGGCAACGCAGTGATTTTCATTTCCCACCGCATGGCCGAGGTATCCGCCTTGTGCGACCGCGCAACGGTTTTGCGCGATGGCGTTACGGCAGGTGTGACCGAGCGTGCGCACGACCGCGAGGAGCGCATCGTCGCACTTATGTTGGGGGCCGAGACAGCCCGAGCGGTTGCGTCTGTGCCTTCGACACGCGCTCCTCGTCAAAGGTCGGGCGATGCCCAAGCCACGCTGGAAGTACGCGGGATGCGCTGCAGTCCGCTGGTCAACGAAGTTTCGTTCAAACTCTATCCGGGTGAAGTTCTGGGGGTGGCAGCGTTGGAGGGCCAGGGACAGGAGGAACTGTTCGATTGCATCGCCGGCAGTCGCCGCTACGACGAAGGCGCCATCTTCGCGCACGGCAAACAATTGAGGCTCCGCCATCCAGCGGATGCAATAGCGGCCGGTATCGTGCTCGTGCCGGCGAACCGATTGTTGGCCCTCCTACAGCAACGGCCGATTCCAGAAAATATCGCGTTACCGGCTTTCGGCCGCATTCGGAATTGGGGTCCGATCAGGATTCGCGCAGAGCGAATGCGCGTAGAATCTGCGATCGGACGCCTTCAGATCGACACCCGCGCAGGGTCAGAATTGCGCCGGTTGAGCGGCGGTAACCAGCAAAAGGTAGTGGTTGCCCGTT
>JAFAHI010000332.1 GCA_019237325.1 Verrucomicrobiota bacterium
TTCATCGCTTCAAACGCTCCCTTGACGCCATCAATCGACACGATCTTGATGTCTTGGCCTGGCTTAATCCCGGCTTCCTCCATCGCTTGAATCGCGCCTAATGCCATATCGTCATTGTGGGCGAAGAGCAGCGTGATCTGTTTGGCCTCTGGAGATTTCAAGAATGCTTCCATTACCTCTTTGCCTTTTGCACGGGTGAAATCACCGCTCTGCGACAAGATGATCTTCATGTCCGGGTGGCTGGCGATCACTTCACGGAAACCTTTTGCCCGGTCGATCGCGGGAGCTGATCCTACCGTTCCTACCAATTCCGCGATTCCAGCTTTACCGTCGGTCAGCTTGAGTGCTTCGTTCCCCGCTCTTTTGCCTTCTTCAATGAAGTCCGAACCGAGGAAACATTTGTATAAGGTAGGATCTGAAACCTTCACCGCGCGATCCGAGAGAACGACGGGGATCCCGGCCTTCTTTGCCTCTTGCAACACCGGCTCAAACCCGGTTTCCACCACGGGCGAGAAAGCGATCACATCGACACCCTGCGCAATGAAAGATCGAATCGCTTTGATTTGGTTTTCCTCCTTCTGTTGTGCGTCTGAGAAACGCAGGTCAATGCCGCGTTTGGCGGCCTCGGATTTGATCGATTCGGTATTAGCGGTTCGCCAGCCGCTCTCGGCGCCGACCTGAGAGAAGCCAACGACTAACTTCTTGTCTGCGGCAAAACCAGAAGTATTGATGAGCCCGAGTACCGCTAACGTAGTTAGCGCTGATACTGGGTTTCCTCGAGCAAGGGAATATAATGATTTCATAATTAACTGGGGGGTTGGCCTTCTCGAAAAGGTCTGTGGATAGAGCTTGGAGAAGGTTTGCCGTACCCGGAATAACGCCTTTCCGGGAAAAGATCAATATTTTGTTAGGAGACCAAAGGAATTTATCGTGAACGTTCACAGTCAGGCGGAAATCAAGGGTTACATAGGGGAGCTATTTGCGTAGCATTACTCCGGTATCGTCAGTGTATTTCTGACTTGACCCTTCGGTGAATCCTAGCTTGCCGCGAAGCAGCTAAAGATCATAGCCCAGCTTCGCCCCTGGGCTAGCTGCGCAAGGAAGTCGCCAGGCACATCGTTCTCGTACTCGTCGTCGTCCTCGTCCTCAAGAGGGTTTGTTGCTAGATATTCGCGTCGGAATTGTATCTATGTGCCTTTCCGAATTGCACCCGGCGGACGCGGGGGTTGAAGATGCTTTCAGGGCGCGTACCTGGTCCGCTGACCCAGGGCGAAAGCTTTCGGCCCTGGGCTATGATCTTTAGCCCCTTCGCGGCAAGACAGACGGTTGCCAGACTCCAATACTCCAATACTCCATCACTCCGCTTCGCCCAATTTGATCACAAGCCCGATTCGTTCCTGGCGTTCCCGCGGCGATCCCGGCGCTTCTTTATTGGCACCCGCCCAGAATCCGTTTAGCATGCCCAAATGTCTTCTCCGGACGAAGGCCGGCAAACAAGCTCGGTCGATTTCGGTTCAAAAGGTGATTCTCGTCCACCGGCGCCTAAGAATGCTCGGCTTGAACTCGTAATTGAAGGTAAGACTTTTGTGTGCCGGAATGGCACGATTATTGGGGCCGAATCCAAGCTCGCGGCCGAAGTGTTCAAACAGATCCCCGGGTTGGAATCGCGTCATGCCCTAATCGGCAAGGATCAAGGTGAATGGTTTATTTTGACGCCGCGGAACGTGAGCAGGCCTCTTCGCTTGGATGGAGTGACGCTGCCGAGGGGTGAGCGCCGTTCCTTGGACAAGGTCCGTCATCACCTAGAATTCGATGCCCTACGCATTGGACTGCGCCTAAGTCCCCCGCGCTGAAAAAACGGTAGGGACGAGCTCCCGCTCGTCCGTCCGATAGCGCACAGAGCCACACCGATGAGCAGGCCGCCGTCGCTTCGCTTTGGCGCGCCCTCGATCGTAGGATTCGCCGCTTGTAGACCCAGCAGACCTAGCCTTGGCGTATTCAGAAGCTCATTCCTACCTGGTGGATTACTGGGGGATTACCGCCCAAATCTCCACCGCCCGATTTTGGTCTGGCCGTCTGCCGCTAAGGAGATCCGTTCCTCCCATCGGCACCGTGCGGACTAGATTAAGCACGCCTGCAGCGTCCGGGAGCACATTCGCCACAGCTTGGGCCCGTTCATCGGATAATTTATAGTTTCCTCTGGGATCTCCGGTCAGGTCGGCATAACCGGCAACAATAAACACTAGGGTGGGGTCGGTCATTTTCTGTACCAGTTCCGGCGCCTTAAATAAGCTGACGAGCTTATCCACCGACGGCCTCGGCAGGACAGTGCTTCCTGTAGGGAAGTATACGACCCCGACTCGTTGCATATACTGAGCCGAATCGAGCTTATCGATGAGCTTGGTTTTCTCCGAATCGCTCATCCGCGGAATCGCGTTGATCCGCTTCTTGATATCTTCCTTAGTGGCTCCCAACTCGGCCGAAGACAATTCCTTCGGTTTAGTGTCGACCGTTTGTCCGGAATTGTCCCCACCTGCGGAATCGGCTGACTTCTGCGGAGGAGACTTGCCCCCGGAGGCGGAAGCGTCGCCTTGTGGTGGTTTATCACCATTGCTCGGCGCCGGGCTTTCTTTCGGGCCAGGCGGCGACTGTTGCGTCTCGGACGAAGGAGTTACGGTCGGAGAAGCGGCGGACGAGGCAGGCTGCGGAGTCGGCGACTGAGTGGATTGATTGTTGACTTTGTTCAGCACGTCCGCCGGGACCTGGCTTTTCCCATCAACCATCTTCCCATCGCTTTGGGTCTGGGTTACCGGCGACGCGGTTGGCGACGCGGTTGCCGTCGCGCTGGTTTTCGTATTATCGGAGGTTTTCGTACTATCGGACGCAGTCAGCAGGCGTTCGACCGCGTAGAATCCACCGCCGGCGATCGCCACAAGCACAACCAAAGCCACGATCACAAGCCAGAGTTTGCTGTTCGTTTTTGGCTTTGTGAGTAAGGTCAACGGTCGCCCGCATTCCGGGCAAACAGCCGAACCTTCGAAACGGATCTCTTGACCGGTATAAGCGAGGGTACAACCCACCGTATTCGTACATTTGCCAATTTGGGCCATAGGCTGGAGTTGGGTCTGTTTTAAACTATAGCGCGGATGGAGTTCAAGGATTCAGGAGTTCAGGAGTTCAGGAGTTCAGGAGTTCAGGAGTTCAGGAGTTCAGGCGGTGTTGAAGGAGGAGACGCTTAAAAGTCGCTCGAATACTCAAGAATTGCGGAGATAATGCGTCGCATTCTGTTTTTTTTGGGAGCAATTTTTCGATCAAGCCTGGTCAAATCCGCTCTTGAACTCGTGAACTCCTGAATCCTTGAACTCCTCCCAGCCGCGGTTTAGAACATGAAAAGGTGACAAACCCCTCCAACCAATCACCAATCACTAATCACCAATCACCGACTCTCTCCGGCGCCCGCTTGCGAACCGCGATCGAGCAGGAAAGACCGTTGCAGATGGTGGGCACAATCAATGCGTTCTGTGCGCTTCTCGCTGAGCGGGCCGGCTTTCGAGCGATTTATTTATCCGGCGCGGGTGTTGCTAATGCTTCCTTTGGCTTACCGGATCTCGGAATGACTAATCTGAACGACGTCTGCGAAGACGTTCGCAGGATTACTGGGGTCACCAATTTGCCGCTCCTGGTTGATGCCGATACGGGGTGGGGCAACGCGTTTAATATCGCTCGCGCCGTTCGAGATCTGGGTCGAGCCGGCGCTGCAGGTTGCCATATCGAAGACCAGGTTCAGGCGAAACGATGCGGCCATCGTCCCAATAAAGAAGTCGTGGAACCACAAGAGATGGTTGATCGGATCAAGGCTGCGAGCGACGCCAAGATCGATCCCTCCTTTATGCTGATGGCTCGGACCGACGCTGTAGCCGGCGAAGGGATTGATCCCGCTCTTGAGCGATGTGAGAAATACGTTGAAGCAGGAGCCGATCTGATTTTTGCGGAAGCTGTCACTAGCCTCGAGGATTATCGCCGCTTTACCGAGCGTCTCCCAGTTCCCGTCCTGGCGAACCTGACTGAGTTCGGCAAAACCCCGCTTTTCTCAGTGGAAGAGATGCGAGCCGCCGGGATCCGGATTGTGCTTTATCCATTAAGCGCTTTTCGGGCGATGTCGGCTGCAGCGGAGAGCGTGTATGAAACCATCCGCAACGCCGGCACCCAGAAATCGGCGGTCAGTGCGATGCAGACCCGAGATCATCTCTACGAGGTCCTCAACTACCACGACTATGAAGCCAGGTTAGATTCCTTTTCGAAATATTAAGAAAAAGCATGAGCACTGCGAATGTTCCCCCAGCATCCACCGGCTTGCGTGGGCAGGCCGTTGGTTCAACAGAAATAGCGACGGTTGGGAAAGAAGGGGTCGGTTTAACCTACCGCGGGTATGCTATTGAGGAGTTAGCGGATCGCGCCTCATTCGAGGTGGTAGCCTACCTGCTGATCCACGGCATATTGCCGGCCCAGGCTGAGCTCGATGCATTTCGCCTGCGGCTAAAACAGAAACGGCAACTGCCGGAAGCCCTAAGAAAGGTGCTCGAATTGATTCCAGCAGATGCGCAGCCGATGGATGTGCTGCGCACAACCTGTTCGTTCCTGGGATCGCTTGAACCCGAGTCGAGTTTTGCGATGCAAAAAGATGTTTCGGAGCGGCTCCTGGCTGTCTTTCCTTCTGCCCTCGCTTATTGGCATCATTTCTCTCGCCGAGGTGAAAGAATTGCTACTGACGACGATGCCAATTCGCTAGCTGGGCATTATCTAACCCTATTACATGGGGACGCGCCGAGCGAGCCTTCGCGCCGAGCGTTGGATGTCTCGCTCATCCTGTACGCGGAACACGAATTTAACGCATCTACCTTTGCCTGCCGGGTCTGCGCAGCGACACTTTCGGATTTCTATTCCTGTATTACGGCGGGCATTGGCACTTTGCGAGGGCCGCTACACGGCGGCGCCAACGAGGCGGCGATGGCATTGATCGAAAGATTCAAGACCAGAAAAGAGGCGCGGGCGGCTGTGCTCGAGCTGTTAGCAGCTAAACAAAAAATCATGGGATTTGGGCATGCCGTCTACAGACACAGCGATCCCCGCAATGCGATCAATAAAGCCTGGTCCCAGCGCCTGTCGAAATCGGCGCCGGACGGCTACCTTTTCGAAGTTTCGGAGGAGATCGAGACCGTGATGAAAGAAGAGAAGAACCTTTTTGCCAACGCGGATTTTTTCAGTGCGACCGTTTATCATTTTCTCGGTATCCCAACCTCTCACTTCACCCCGCTCTTTGTAATGGCCCGAACCGCGGGATGGTCAGCGCATATCCAGGAGCAGCGCGCGAATAACAAACTGATTCGCCCCAACGCCGAGTATGTCGGCCCCGAGCCCCGACCCTTCGTTCCGATCGAGAAGCGGTAAAGATCCGCAACAGTTAAAATCCGCAGCTTACACAGATTACGCAGATTCGGGTTTCCAGTTGTACAGTGCCAAAAAAGGCGAAACCGCATCGACTTGATTTAAGGACGAGTGGAATTTAGCCGTGTGGCGCGATAACTCCGCAAAGCCGAAATCTGCGTAATCTGTGTAATCTGCGGATATTTCAATTAGCGTTACTCGTAGTCTCAAGGAACCCAGCCATAATTTTAGTCGGGATACTTTCGGATCCCTGCAATCTGCGGATATTTCTCGTGATGAATCCGTCTTCAAGTCCCCCTCCTGAGGATACTCTGCTTCAGCAAATCGCGGATTATGTCTTGAGCGAGTCGCCGGTCGGCCCCGAGGCGGAATCGATGGCCCGACTCTGTCTGATGGACAGCCTTGGGTGCGCGTTGCGGGCGCTCTCGTATCCAGCGTGCACCAAATTGTTAGGGCCGATTGTTCCGGGAGCGGTTTTGTCCGGCGGCGCCCGGGTGCCGGGTACCGCCTACGAGCTCGAGCCGGTTCGGGCTGCGTTCAATATCGGCGCCATGATCCGATGGCTCGATTTTAATGACACCTGGCTGGCCGCGGAATGGGGGCATCCATCCGATAACTTCGGCGGTATCTTAGCTGTTTCTGATTATCTAAGTAGGCCGGGAACAACCAAGTCTCATCGATTAACAATCCGTGACGTGCTGAAAGCGGCGGTCCAGGCCTACGAGATTCAGGGTGTGCTGGCGCTTTCGCACAGTTTCAACCGGGTCGGACTCGACCATGTACTCCTGGTCCGGGTTGCGTCCACTGCGGTAATCACCAGGCTGTTGGGCGGTTCCCGAGCCGAGATCGTGAATGCGATCTCGAACGCTTTCATCGACGGAGGCGCGTTGCGTACTTATCGCCATGCGCCTAACACCGGTTCGCGGAAAAGCTGGGCCGCAGGTGACGCCACCTCTCGCGCCGTTTTTCACGGCCTACAAGCGCTTCGCGGCGAGATGGGATATCCGAACGCTTTAACCGCGGCTCGCTGGGGATTTCAAGATGCTCTATTCGGCGGTAACCCAATCCAACTGGCACAGCCTCTCGGTTCTTACGTGATCCGCCATGTTCTATTTAAGATCTCTTTCCCCGCGGAATTCCACGCTCAGACTGCTGTAGAAGCGGCTTTACAACTGTTCGTTCGGACTAAGGACCGTCTAGATGAGATTTCCAAAGTGGTGATTGAAACCCAGGAATCAGGTAAACGCATTATTGATAAGACCGGTCCCTTAAATAATCCGGCCGATCGCGATCACTGCATCCAATATATGGTCGCGGTTCCACTGATTCGAGGCGAGCTGACAGCGGAAGACTACGAAGACGCTGCCGCGGCCGATCCGCGGATCGATGGTCTGCGCCAAAAGATGGAAGTCATCGAGAACCCTGACTTCAGTA
>JAFAHI010000455.1 GCA_019237325.1 Verrucomicrobiota bacterium
TTAGTCATTACCTGCTCGCGCCGGCTCAGCAGATAGATTGCTTTCGCTACCACCTCGGCTTCATCCAAATCAGACGGAGTGGCGCTAGCGACCTTCTTCAGATAGTTCACGCCGGCCTTGTCGATATCGGAAGGTACAGCAATCCCGGCTAGTTTGGCATCGGTAATGAATTCCAAAACATAGACGGAAATCGGATCGAGCTCTTTAGCATCGTCGGCTGTCCAATAACCGATCGCTCCGCTCGATGCCTGGCGATCCCGAATTAACTTGAAATAAACCTGTAGTCTGGCCGTTAACTGCGCCTTGGTCAGGCCTGACCCAGGAACCGAGATCAAGGCTAGATTAGCAAGTTCTTTGCTGGTCAATTGTTCGGAACAATCGTACGGATACGTTTCCAAGAATTGATGTAAACCGTTAACGAATAGCACCGGCGAAGTTGAACCAATCACGGTACGGGATTCGAATTGGGGATAGAATTCCTGAGTTAACGGCACCTCCTTGCCGCCGCCGGCTAATTTTCCGCTTTCGACCAAAGTCAGGAAGGGCGCTGCCGGGCGAACGCTTAGAGTCCGTTGCCGGTGGACTAACTCGGTCGGAGCCGTAGCCACGAATCGAATGACCGCGTTACCTAAAGTATCGGTAGTTTTAATTTGCCAACGCAATGTCTGGCTGGCTCCAGGATGCAAACTAATGGTCTGTTGCTGCTGACCAACGGCAGTTACCCCGCCTTCGCATTCGATATGGACATTGGTGCTCAAATCACTCTCGGTCGCGTTGGTCAGCGTGGCCGATGTCAGGAACTGATCGCCTGGCGCTGAAAACAGCGGGGCCTGCGGTGTGATGATAATCGGGCCATGGATAGCGCTCTCGCATTGAGCGGAGCCTTCTCCATCAGCCGATTCAGCAACTGCCATGATTCTAACGCTCCCGTCGAAGAACTCAGGCACGACATAATTGACGTCGACCGGCTGAGGGCCGGCTGAGATAACTCCCGACCAGAATACGACCGGCTTTTCTGCTACCCGAGAGAATGGGTTTAGATTCTTTTCAACGTGTTCGTCGCCGCCCCCCGAAGCTGCTGTCTGTTTCAGCTTCGAATACTCCGGTAAAAGCGACTCCACGATGTCGTAGGTCTGAACCTCTAGTTGGCGCTTCCTGAATTGCCAAGCAAGGGGGTCAGGCGTTTCATAGTCACTCACCTGCAGAATGCCGGTATCGACCGCAAATACCACCACTTTACAATTGCGGTCCGCTCGGACTTTGATGGGTAGCTTATCCCCCGGCTTGGATCGCTTGGGCGCGTCGAGCGAGAGCTTAATCTCCCGTTGAGGAGGTACACATTTGAAGGGAGCAGCAGCAAAACTGAGCGGCGATGCATAAACTTCCGGAGAATTTATACCGCGCACGAAGCTGACGTTAATATAGGCATAGCCGCTGAAGTTGGCCGGGATCTGGATCTCTTGGACAGACATTCCTCGAGAAGCCCGAAACCATTTCCACGCATACGTCTTATCCCGCTCGACTGCGATGAGACCATAGCCATCGTACGGGGCTTGCAGACTCACTTCCAGGTTGTCACCGGGAGCGACCGTTTTCTTGCTTAGCTTCAGATTCAGATCGGTTTTTTCCCCTAGAGCCGAGAGCCGCTGATTGGCCCCGACCACGGTATACTCGAGGCTGAAAATGAGCGTCCCATTTTGGTCCACTATATCCCAGCGGAATTTTCCAGCCTCGTTGGTCGGCACCGAAAAGCTGGTGGCCTTGTTCTCCAGAGCGAAGGCCTGGTCTTGTACCGTTTTCTCTTGGCTGACAGTTTCGTACTTGAAGGTACCATTATCCTGTTTTGTGAGGACCGGCTCGTTAACTAGCTCGATCAGATGAAACCGGCAGTTGGTCAATCCGACCGGAGCTTGAGCCTTGTTAACGGCCACTAGTTCGATCGCAGCAGGTTGATTGTATGGCAGAAAGTCCAGTTGCGCTGCGGTCCGATAACCAAGCACATAATCACGGTCCGCGACAATTGTCTGAACGCTCTTGTGCACACTTCGGCCGCCATCGCTTTCAAAGCCTTCCACATCAAAATTTACCCGGTAACAACCGTTGGCATATTTGCTGAGATCCGCTTTGACGATCGCATTCCCCCGCGCATCTGCGTTCTGATCTTCCAGTGCTTCCTCTTCGTCGTAATTCGGATGTTTGTCCGGATAGATCGTCGGGTTAAAGAAGTTAAATTCTTTCCACTTCGACAATTGGAATTCGCCCACGCTGACTTTTTGTGTGGCGGTAATGCGATTCCCGACCGCAGGTGTACCAAACAAATTCTCCAGATGAGCATTAATGGCGAGTTGGTCCGGTGTGACCCAGGCGGCGTTTTCGCCGGCATCAACTGATGCGG
>JAFAHI010000665.1 GCA_019237325.1 Verrucomicrobiota bacterium
ATCGTCTCATTGATATATCACTCTGAGACTCAATGAGGTTCTTAGCGATTCAGATGTGGTTCTGGTTCACGAATGGAATCTACAGGAGTTAGTTGCCAAGATTGGAAGGGAGCGCGAACAGAGACGCTTCGCCCTGTTCTTCCATGATACCCATCATCGCTCGCTAACCGCCCGGGAGCAGATGGAGGCTTATGATTTGAGGAATTACGACGGGGTATTAGCCTTCGGAAAAGTCCTAACGGATCTCTACAAAAATGCGGGTTGGGCAAAGCGCGCATGGACTTGGCATGAAGCGGCTGACGTTAGAGTTTTTTACCCACGACGCCAAGTCACTCAAACAACCGAGCTGGTCTGGGTGGGTAATTGGGGGGATGACGAGCGCGCAGCAGAAATCAAAGAGTTCCTAGTCGAACCAGTAAGACAACTTGGCGTTCGGGCTGCCGCGTACGGTGTCCGATATCCAACGCCTGCACTGGCGGCCTTAAGCGTGGCGAGGATCAAATACCACGGCTGGATTCCAAATTTTAAGGTGCCCGAAGTCTTCGCTGCCGGGAGAGCGACGATTCATGTGCCTCGACGGCCGTACGCAACCGCGCTGCCTGGAATACCAACGATCCGGATTTTCGAAGCTCTCGCCTGCGGTACACCACTCGTTAGCGCCTTCTGGTCTGATTCCGAGGAACTTTTTCATGGCGGAAAAGATTTCCTAGTTGCTCGTGATGGAGACGAAATGAAGAAGCACTTGAAAGCCGTGTTGACTAATCCCGATCTCGCACAGGAGTTAGCAGCTCGTGGACGCGAAACAATACTTTCCCGGCACACCTGCGCTCATCGCGTCGACGAGCTCTTCCAGATCCATGAGGAACTTCGGTCGTGAGGGCGGGATTTAACCTAGCATTTTTCGGATCAAGCCTCGTTTCAGCCTATTGGAACGGCGCCGCCACCTACTACCGGGGAATAATCCGTGGACTATATGATCTCGGCCACCGGACGACGTTCTATGAACCGGACGCGTTTGCCCGGCAGGAGCACCGGGATATCGAAAATCCCGATTGGGCACTGGACGTTGTTTTTCCGGCTACTGATGACGGCATGCGCCGTTCGCTCTATCAAGCAAAGGATGCAGATGTGATTGTGAAAACCAGCGGGGTGGGTGTTTTAGATCGAGAACTTGAAACAGAAGTCCTGAACCTAAAGCGACCGGGGAATTTGGTCGTTTTCTGGGATGTGGATGCCCCCGCCACGCTGGATCGGTTGGTTCAGGACGAAACCGACCACTTTCACAGGCTGCTTCCGGAATTCGATTTGATCCTCACGTATGGAGGCGGTCCGCCAGTGGTAAAGGCTTACAAAGATCTTGGCGCTAAAGAATGCATTCCGATTTACAATGGGTTGGACCCGTCCCAAAACTTTCCGGTCGACCTAGAGCCTGCCTTTAACGCGGATCTTTCCTTTTTAGGCAATCGGCTGCCGGACCGTGAAGCCCGTGTTGAGGATTTCTTTTGCACCGCTGCACAACTTCTGCCCGAGCAACGGTTTCTCCTTGCTGGAAGCGGTTGGCAAGACAAGCCGCTACCTGCGAACGTCAACTATATCGGCCATCTTTTTACCAAAGATCTCAATGTTTTTAATTCATCCGCTCGCGCCGTCCTGAATATTAACCGTATGAGCATGGCGCGATACGGTTTCTCACCCGCCACCCGGATGTTTGAGGCCGCCGGAGCCGGCGCCTGTCTAATCACTGATCGTTGGCAAGGCTTGGATCATTTCCTGGAGCCGGAGCAAGAAGTGTTAGTCGCTAACAACGGTGCAGAAGTCGCTGCTATCCTGGAAGACTTGGATCCGGAACATGCGCGTCAAATCGGTGAGGCTGCGCGCCAGAGAGTGCTGGCCAGCCATACCTACGAGAAAAGGGCGCTGGAAGTTCAGGCGGTCCTTCGATCTGCACAGAATGGTCACAACTTGGCATGAAGATCGTTGTTTTGGGACTCTCTATTACTTCATCGTGGGGCAATGGTCACGCGACTACCTACCGCTCCTTAATCTCTGCACTTCATGGCCTTGGCCATGAAATCACTTTTCTCGAAAGAGATATGCCGTGGTATGCCTCCCATCGAGATGCCGCGATGCTCCCATTTTGTCAAATCGAGCTCTATCATGATCTTAGCGATTTAGAAGACCGATTTTCAGGATTGGTTCGCTCGGCGGATGTGGCGGTAGTGGGATCCTATGTTCCGGACGGAGTTATGGTGGGTGAATGGGTCACTCGCCTGGCGGAGGGAATTACCGCTTTTTATGACATCGATACACCGGTGACCTTGGCAAAGCTGGAGCAGCAAGATTATGAATACTTGGCGCCCTTCCTAATACCAAAGTTTCAGGTGTACTTCTCGTTCGCCGGCGGTCCCGTTCTTAACTATCTACAAGAGCGATATGGGTCTCCCAAAGCGTGCCCCCTTTATTGCTGTGCGGACATCGCTCATTACTACCCGGAATCGGTTCCCCAACGCTGGCTTGCTGGCTACCTGGGAACCTATAGTTCCGACCGGCAGAAAGGGGTCGAAGAATTCTTGATGAACCCAGCTCGGTTGTTGACGCGGGAACGTTTTGTCGTAGCCGGACCAAGTTATCCTGACGATGTTTATTGGCCGCCAAATGTAGAAAGAATCGATCATCTTTCACCTGACAAGCATCGGCAGTTTTACTGTGCCCAAAAATTTACCATCAACATTACCCGGGCGGACATGCGCCGCAGGGGTTACTCTCCCAGTGTTCGTCTTTTCGAAGCAGCAGCGTGTGGTGTGCCCATCATGAGCGACTTTTGGGAAGGCATTGAGAGGTTTTTCGAACCGGGCAAAGAAATCTTGTTAGTTCATGATACGGCGGAAGTGATGAAAATTATTCGGGGACTGACAGAACGGGAGCGAAGAAAACTGGCTTTTCGAGCGAGAGTTCGGGTTTTGAAGGATCATACGGCAACCCAGCGGGCGCGGGAACTGTTATCCGCTTTGGAAGGCGCTGAAAGCGGTCAAAAATCATTTAACCTGGGATGAAGGCGACCTCGGTCCAGAACCAAATTCATCAATTGCGCCCGTGGTTCCACAATCTTCATTTTCCGGACGGCAGCCAAACCGCGCCCGAGCATCCGCTCGGAGATTTTCCGGCCTTCAAATGGGAACAGATTGAGCCGTTCCTGCCACAGGATCTGACAGACTGGAGCGTGCTCGATATCGGCTGCAATGCCGGCTTTTATAGTTTTGAACTGGCGAAGAGAGGAGCATCCGTTATTGGAATTGATTCGGATGAAAAGTATCTCCGGCAAGCGCGCTGGGCGGCGAAGCGCTTGAAATTGGAAAGGAAACCGACTTTCAGGCGAAGGACGGTTTATAGCTTGGCCGGATGGTCGAGAACGTTCGATTGCGTTCTGTTTATGGGAGTTTTCTACCATCTGCGTTATCCGCTACTTGGGCTGGACATCGCAGCCCGAAAAGCGAAGCGATTCCTTCTATTTCAATCCCTCACCATTCCAGACGTGGAGGGCGAGAGAGAGACAACGGATCACGCGGTTGATCTCGCTGGTTTAAGCAAACGGCAAGAACTCGCGACTCCGGGCTGGCCGCGGATGGCTTTCATCGAAGGGAATTTTGCGGGGGATCCCACCAACTGGTGGGCGCCGAATAAAAGTGGAGTCCGATCAATGATTCGCTCGTGCGGTCTCAAGATCGTCGCGGAACCGGGCGATGAAATCTATTTATGCGAAGCCGACTCTGCGGCCAATGTGTCTCCCTTTGCTGAGGCGGACTATCGAGCGGCAGTCCGTACAAAATAATCCACTGGATCATCAGTTTGAGAGCGTTAAGGGAGATGAGCGAACCGAGAGGTGAGCCAAACACGAACTCCTTTAAGTGAAACATGCTTTTCTAGCGACTGTCATCGACGTCGAGAAGGAAAGCTCAGATTCGGTCCTGGTACGGCTCGAATGCGATGAATTGAGGAATAGCTCAAAGTTGCTGTCCACCGGATTGAATGGCGAGCGAAGCCATACAGTTCGGGGATCGCGCGCTGAAGTCATCTGTGAGAGGAACCCAAAGGCTACTATTGGTGACACGGTTCCAATCATCATCGAATTAGCCGATGAATAGCTAACGTCTCGCAATATCTATTATCCATCACGCAGAGAAAGGGGGAAAATCGCCCTTGTCCTCGACAGCGTTGTGACGTTGACCGAACGTGTCCGCTCCCAACGCCTGGAGGGGAGCCGCTTTAGCGCGTGCCCCAAGATCTCTTGCATTTTCGTTCTGGTGCGAGGAAGTCCAAATACGGTGTTGAACAGGCGGCTCCCGGAAACTACCGCACGCAATGTTTTGTCTGATCGTGGTGCTCGGGGATTCTTGATCCGCTGAAGGGGCCGATAGACCGCGCGTAGAGACGTTCACGGGAGCCGCCTGTTTAACGAGGTTTACGGTCATGCACACGCCGAGACAAATATCGTTGGTCTCTTGGGTACGATCCAAAGCGGCTCCCCTCCAGACGGTGGGTAATTGCACGTCGTCTGGACGTGCCACAAGCGAGGAGAGACAGCCTTTAATGCAAGCGGAACTGACCGGCTTTGAGATCGGAAAACCATTTCTTCAGTTCCTGAATAGACATAAAATTCAGGATCCGGTCCTTTTGGTAACCGGCAAGCAGCGCCGTTGCCAGCGCAAAATCCATGAATGCCAACTGCTCCGGATGATGAGCGTCAGTCCCCAGAGAGATCCGGGCGCCTTCTTTTAGAGCTAAGCGCAGCAGGCTCAATTTCAAATCTTGTCGATCGGGATAGGCGTCGATTTCGACCGCTTTGTCCAGGCGGGCGGCTTCGGCAAAAACTCTGGGCCAATCGGCCAGCAAGCCTTGACGATGGTTAAAGATTCGACCTTGTGGGTGCCCGAGAATGTGGATCGCCGGATTACGTAAGGCGGCGAGGTAACGCTCGGTCTGATCTTCGCTTCGTCTAAGCGCAGAGTGAAACGAACCAATCACGAGATCCAGGCCGGAAAGGGCGGCTGGTCCCAGATCAGCCTGACCAAGCGGCGTGAGATTTACCTCGGCAGATCTCAAAATGACGAGGTCGACGGCCTTTTCCGCTAAAACGACATTGATGGCTCCGATTTCCTTGCCTTGATCAAGTAGCTGTTCTTCGTTGAGACCGCGGGCGATCTTTAATGCCTTGGTATGGTCCGTGATCGCCAAATAACGATAGCCGCGATCTCTGGCCGCAGTTGCCATTTCGGCGACCGTGCCGGTGCCATCGCTCCAGCAGGTGTGAGCGTGAAGATCTCCCTGCAGTGTTTTGGGGAAATTTGGATGGTCGAAAAGCAATCTCCGGGCGCGAGTTAAAGTCAGGAACTCGTCCCTGATCTCTGGCGCACAAAGGTGAGTAGGGTGGCTTTCAAACCATTCTCTAATTTTCCGGTCCAGGAAGGGACCGATCCCTTCCAGTTCGGTGAGGCTTTTACCAGCTGCCAACAGATCGTAGGCTTCGTGATCCCACAAGAAAGCTTTGCGAGCGGCGCGGAGGAAAGCTCGGCGAAGCGGTTCGCTCGCTTGCTCGGCCTCGCGCGATAGCAGCTCGGCGATGGCGGCATTATCGAGCAAGTCGGTTTGTTTAGAAATGGCTGCCTTCCTAGTAGAAGCATAGGGGATCAGATATATCGATTACGCCGTCCCGTCTTCATGACCGATTTTCTTCCCTTGTTTGCCCAGGTTCGCCTGCAATAAAGACGCTGGCCGGGTTCCAGCATGATCTTGATGCCGAAATGTTAGCTGAGTTGAGGCTTTTTTATTCGAATCGATAGCGAGCGTGATTCAGTCAGACCAGCCGGTCGTCATCCAGCACACGCGCTTAGATTCGAGGCAAAGTGAAAATGCTTTGATGACCACCATCGCTTACCCGTGCGTGGAGGCACAAACCGGATGGAGAGAGTGAAAGGGCTTAATCGATTGACTTCCGCGAAGCCCCGGGGCAGTGCTTCGGCAGATCGCTTCCTGGAATCGGCGGTCACTGCGCAGATCGCCGTCGGCAGTCGCGCGGGATTTGGCGGGAATCGAAGCCCACATCCGGGAAGGCCGCTTTCAACGCTCGCTTTCTCTGATGGCCGGCCTTTCGAGATTTGAAAGGATACAAAAAATAAAGAGCATTTAAGAGACCAGTTGTGTAACCAGATCCGAAACCCGGCTGAAACAGATGAGTTCCAACAAGCCTAGCGTTAACGGGATTGCTTCGGTTCGACCGGTGGCAAGCTGGGCGTCAGTTTTTCTTGATTATCTCGATCTTAAAGCCCACCTGCTGGCCGTCGAGTCAAGAGAAGCGGTCAGTCACCTCACCGCGCTGGCGGTCATTGTCGGCATCGTCGTCGTATTGGTGCTTTGCAGTGCTCTGATGTACGGAGCGTTTCTCCTTTTCGTGATTGCGCTGCTTTTCCATCTGTCCTGGGGATGGAGCGCTTTGATTTGCGCAGTCATTTTGACAGGCGGAGCCATCCTGGCCCTCTTTCTTCTCCGAATACGACTTCGAAAACCCGTATTCCAGATGACCTTAAAAGATCTTGCAAAGGATAGGGAATGGCTGAGCCAGTCGAAAACAAAGGAGACCTAACGGACAAGTTGGAGGCCGATCGCCAGAAGATGGCGACCCAGGTCACCGAGCTGCAACAAAGTTACAGTGTCCCGCGGTGGTTTCGAGCCTCGGTTCGGAAATATCCGCGGGGTTGGATACTGGGTGCAGTAATTTTTGGGTTTCTGCTCTCTCGTGTGCCTGCACGAAAGAAAGAGGTTTATGTTTGGCTTCCAGGCCGAGACGCTTCAACGCGCGATATCGAAGGCGCTTCTATTCAAGCAAAGAAAGGGAAGAAGGTAAAGAATGTGGCTTGGGAAGAGGGAAGATATCGTGAAAAAGAAAAGCGCGGTTCGTCGTTAGTTTTCAAGGTCTGGTCTTTAATTAAACCAATTCTAGCCGCGTACTTGGCGCGAGAAATCTATAGCCGGCTGAGCCGGTTCCGATCGAATCTTTCTACAATGTGAATTTGCCAGTGGAGAGAAGGTTGTGCGTCGTAAGCTCAGGTCAGAAAACAGAATTCAATTGGTGGTGCAGAAACGCAGCCATGGCGGAGAAACGATTCTCCGATTCGGGTTTGAACTTCTGGTCGGTATCGGACTGGAGCTGTTGAGACGAACCACAAAGGTTTGGCTCGACTCTATCAAGACGGAAGCCCGGCTTCATCGTCAAATCCCGCAGATTAGAGAGGTTCCGCCAGCCGCGCTGTCCGCCAGTTCGTCGATTCAGACCCCTGGCATTTCTCCGATGAGCAAAGGCCGGCTTTCTTGGAAAGGACTATTAAGACTGCTAAAAGCGGCCGCTCTTGAATGGAGCCGTGATAAGTGTCCTCAGTTAGGCGCTGCCCTTGCCTATTATGCCGTTTTTTCTTTGGCGCCCTTGATACTGCTCTTGTTGGGTCTATTCGGGATTGTTTATGGAGGCAATCAGCAGGCGCGCGAAAAAATTCTGGAACAGCTAAGCTATTTCATGGATCCCAATGCACTGCAGTCAGTCCAGGAAATCGCCGCCAAAGCCGCGCAGCCCACGCCGGGTCTTTGGGCCGCCTTCACTGGAATCCTGATCGCTTTGTTTGGCGCTAGCGGAATATTCGGGCAGTTACAAGATGCACTGAATGCGATCTGGGATGTTAAACCAAAACCTAAGGCGGGGGCGTGGGCTTTCATTCGATCACGGTTCCTCTCTTTTGCTATGGTCGGTGGCGTCTGCTTTTTATTGCTGATCTCACTAACGCTGGAGGGCGTCTTGAAGAACCTGCACGCCTTTTTGCAGGGAGTGATGCCAGGTGGGCACTATGTGGGGTTGGGAGTATTCTATCTCTTCGATCTCGCCATCATTGTGTTCCTTTTTGCGATGATCTTTCGGTTTCTTCCTGACGTGAAGATTTCCTGGCGTGACGTTTGGCATGGAGCTGTTCTAACGGCGGTCCTCTTTGTCATCGGCAAATTTATACTAGGTCTTTATTTAAGCAGCGGCGCAGCTGGCTCGGCCTATGGAGCGGCTGGCTCATTGGTAACGCTTCTCCTGTGGGTCTTTTATTCTGCACAGATTTTATTGTTCGGCGCAGAGTTCACCAGGATCTATGCGGATACCTGCGGCTCGCTCGTTCAGCCAGATGAATACGCGGTGAGAATCCAGAAAACAGAAGTGGAGTTACCGCAGCCGTAACAGAGGACTCTGTAGCCCTTCAGAGAAGATAGGAAGAACTGATTATCTGAGGTCGAGTTAACGCAAGTTTACTTCGAGAGCCAAGCTTTGACTCCGTCGCGAGCCCGGACAAATCTGGATCTGCAAGTGCGTCCGAAAGCAATTCGCTCAGATCCGATTAAGGCCCGTCGAACGATCCCGTTGCATTAACGAGTTTTCAAGGCTCGTCCACACGATCAGGGAGCGGATCTGAACTGTACCTCTACCACGGAAAATCCCATGAGCACGAACGACGGACACGATTCTAAGCAGCAAGAGACCGAAAAGGACAAAGATCTAAAAAAATACCAGCAGCAACCTGGAGAACATTTAACGACGAATCAGGGCCTCCAGGTCACCGACGATCAGAATTCGCTCAGAGCGGGCGCTCGTGGTCCCACGCTACTGGAGGATTTTCATCTTCGTGAAAAAATAACCCATTTTGATCAGGAGCGAATTCCGGAACGGGTCGTCCATGCGAGAGGCGCCGCCGCGCATGGATACTTTCAAGTTTATGAATCACTGAGCGACTTGTCAAAAGCTGCATTTCTACAAGATCCGGCTCAAAAAACCCCAGTGTTTGTGCGGTTCTCAACCGTCGCCGGATCGCGGGGTTCTGCGGATACTCCTCGTGATGTGCGCGGTTTCGCCACGAAGTTTTATACGCAAGAAGGCGTCTGGGACCTGGTCGGCAATAACTTCCCGATCTTTTTTATCCAAGACGCCATCAAATTTCCCGATTTTGTCCATTCCGTAAAGCCGGAGCCTCATAACGAGATCCCCCAGGCAG
Source organism: Verrucomicrobiota bacterium (assembly GCA_019237325.1). Lineage (GTDB taxonomy): Bacteria > Verrucomicrobiota > Verrucomicrobiia > Chthoniobacterales > JAFAMB01 > JAFAVN01. Next base: position 9,072 of record JAFAHI010000665.1, read on the forward strand.
CCTCTGCCCATGATACATTCTGGGACTTTGTCTCATTGACACCGGAATCGACGCACATGCTGATGTGGGCAATGTCAGATCGAGCACTACCTCGGAGCTTTGCCCGGATGGAAGGTTTCGGGGTCCATACCTTTCGACTGATTAACGCTCAGGGCAAAGCTCGGTTCGTTAAGTTTCATTGGAAACCGGTTCTAGGGGTACACTCACTCGTCTGGAATGAAGCGCAGAAGATTGCAGGAATGGATCCTGACTTCAATCGGCGAGACCTCTGGGAATCGATCGAAAAGGGAATCTTTCCAGAGTGGGAACTCGGGCTACAGGTGATTGAGGAAGCCGATGAGTTTGGTTTTGATTATGATCTTCTGGATCCCACCAAGATCGTTCCCGAAGAGCAAGTACCGGTGCGCCGGGTCGGCAAGCTCACCCTCAATCGCAATCCTGACAATTTCTTTGCTGAAACCGAACAGGTGGCGTTTCATCCGGGGCACATTGTACCGGGAATCGATTTCACCAACGATCCGCTACTCCAGGGGCGGCTTTTCTCCTATCTGGATACACAACTGCGTCGAGTCGGTCCAAATTTCGCAGAACTGCCGATCAATAGGCCGGTTAATCCCGTCCACAACAACCAGCGAGACGCTATGGGAAGGATCGGCATAGACCGAGGACGTGTGTCCTACTTTCCGAATTCGCTTGCCGGTGGCTGTCCGATGCACTCACCGAAGGCAGCGGAAGCTTTCAGCAGCTATACAGAAAGGGTCGAAGGAAACAAAATTCGCGAGAGAAGCGAAAGCTTTAGTGATCACTTTAGCCAAGCGACCTTGTTTTGGAACAGCATGGCCGGATGGGAAAAGCAGCATATCGTGGAGGCGTTTTCCTTTGAGTTGAACAAAGTCGAAACTATCGAGATCAGGACGC
>JAFAHI010000767.1 GCA_019237325.1 Verrucomicrobiota bacterium
CGGACGGAAACGCTCATGAGAGTTCAGGAGTTCAGGAGTTCAGGAGTTCAGGAGTTCAGGAGTTCAGGAGTTCAGGAGTTCAGGAGTTCAGGAGTTCAGGAGTTCAGGAGTTCAGGAGTTCAAGGGTGGGCGGCCCACAAGATTGCAAGAAAAAGCGGTTCTACCGTTCTAAATATGCAATTGACCCCTGGTTGTCGATGGCGACCTCCTGGACTCCTGCAACTTCTCGAACTCCTGAACTCCTCTTTTGCTGGTCCCGTTTCTCTGCTACTATCAGGTTTTTCGAGAATTCCCCCCCAGGGCCCGCAGGAGTGTGTTCTAGTTCCCGGAAAATCAGAACCGACAACGACTATGAGTGAGGCGCAAACTGAGTTGAGGCCAGAGGTTTCCCTACTTCAACAAGCGGTCAACGTTTTCCTAAAGGAAGCAATACCGCATTTGGCCCTCACCGCATGTGCTGACGCGATGATTCGGTCGGTGACAAGGTTCATTCCTGGGGGATTGGTTTCCGGCAGCCTTTGGTGTCCCGGCCAACGGCCAAATACCAGATTCAGATTGGCGGTGGAAGGAGATACGATAGTGCATCGAGAAAGCGCCGAACTCGACTTGCTGCCTGAGGAGCTAAAATCGGCGGACGCTCCTGAAGACGATGTGCGCATCCTTTTGCATCGCTCGTTGAAGTCTTTGACGACTGATCGGCCGGGCCTCGATAACCTGCAGCAGGCAAAGTGCCGGGCGGCAATCGAGATCAGGCTCTGTTATTTTGGTCGCTTGATTCTGTTGCTAATCGTTGGATTGCCTACAGTTAAAGGTCTGATCAACAAAGAGTCCGAAGAATTCCTTAACTTATTTTGCAGGTGCTGCTTGATCACGCTGCAAGGGGCGTATATCGCGGAAATGGAAGAGAGATCCGGACGGTCGAGCGGGCTCCTTTTACACGAAAAGTTCAGTCTCACCTTTAATTGGTTCCACTCAATTACTCGCCACCTGAACCTTGGGATCGCTCGGCTGCGTGCCGGGCAGTACCCGGAAGCGGTAGACGCGCTCGACCGAACATCCGTTGTGGCCGCGGTTTGTTTGGCGGAAATTATTACTCTAGAAAAGACGATCTCCGGCGCGAGCCCGCCGGGATAGGCGAAACGGCGACGCGGCGAAACGGCGAAGGGGCGAAGATGCGATAGGGACATGGCGGGAACCACTGCGAGATGGACGATGGGCGCTGCGAACCGATGAGACCTATGGGACTTATGGGACTAATATGATCTGATTCATAGGTCACAAGAGTCCCATACGGTCGGGTCCACGATCCGCGTCGCCGTCTCGCCCCTTCTCCCATTCGCCGTTTCGCCTTACTACGGCGACACTTTGGCCATGGCGGCACGAAGGTGAGCGGTCCGTCGAGCGCGAAACTCGTCAAGTTTCTGTTGCTGCTCGGGGGTTAGCAGCGGCGCTAATCCGGCGAGAGTCTGGTCGAAAGCTTCGTTATTTTCCTGCACAGTCTTTTGCCGGACTGCGCGGAGTCTCTCGATGGCTTCATGAATTGGCACTCTGACCTTCTCCTGCTGTTCCGGGGTCAAATTGAGCTGTTTGGTGAGGTTTCTCATGGCCGCTTGTTCCCAGGTAAAAGCCGGCGGCGCTTTCGCGGTGAACTGGTGCATTGAGCCTAGCGTCAGTGTAATCGTAGCCCCACACAGGGCGCCGATGACAAATAGCAGCGCGAACGAAATTGTCAGTTTCCAGCCGAATCCCATAGCGATTGCGCCATTTCGTCGACTGGATCCGGCTCTTCTGGCCCTGCCATCAGCAGAGTTTCGAAGTTCCAGCCGACAAGTGCGGCAAAAATGACGAGTGCAGCCGAAATCGACAGAATGGAGGTCCGGACTGTGATCCGCGCCTTTTGTACGGCGCACACGTGCAGGGAGTAGACCCGCCCGGGGAAGTCGCTCGGCATGGAAGCAGGCTCTTCTTTGCCTGCGTCCTTTGCTCGTGCAAATAACTGTTCCATCCCGTCGTTCGTCATTTTTC
>JAFAHI010000782.1 GCA_019237325.1 Verrucomicrobiota bacterium
TCATAAAGGACGTTATGTTACAATCTTCTAGGAGGTAGGGGACTGAAGTGAGAGGTCAGCGGCTATGCTAGGCAGAGGGCTGATTTTGTGGTTTCAGGAACGATCGCTTCTCAGACAAAAAGAGTCCTCTGCGTCAACACGTCCTGAGTTAATAACCGAGGTCTCTGACGATGAGACATCGAGAACGAGTCAAATTTTAGTGGGTCTTCAACGCGACTGAAGCGAGAGCCGCCCGTTTGCAACAGGCGCTTGCAGAAAGCCACTACGTGGAGAGGGAAATCCGTCAGCAAGAGCAATGAAGTTCCAGACGATTCAGTCGGGTCACGTCTCAACGGCGTGTTGTCCGAACGACAATGCTGTTCGGATAGCGAGGTTTCCCAAAAAAGAGCACTAGCAGCGTCGCCATGTCGGGCGACTTCAATGTGACCTCTTTCCCCGGCCTAAGCATTCGTCTTCGTCGGTGCAGTGGGCCGGACTCCGATACGACAGGAGGTGTTTATAGCAAGAACACGATGAGGTACGTACTTTGACGTATTTTCTTGTCTTGTTTTCACGACTACTATCGAAGAATTTTATGGCAGCTAAAACACCGACGCACGGTTCCCCTCCAAGCGGACACAAGGCTCCTTTTCCTCAGCGCTTCTCTAAAAAACCGCACGCAGTAGCGGGCCCCATCCGGGCGAATTGCTTTCCTACAAGCACCCGACAGGCGATGCCAAGATGGCACTGGCTGATTTTTTTTCCGCCAACGATATTCAAGCGATAAGTGGTTTTGGATCGCTGTCGTTTCATGCGATGGGCGACAGCGGAGTTGGTACCCCTGAACAGCATGCTGTAGCCGATGCAATGTCGCGTGATTTAAACGTTAGTCATCCAGAACAGGGTCCTGCATTTTTATTGCACCTCGGAGACATTATCTATGGGCCGAATAAGAAGGCAGAGTACGCGAACAGGTTCTATCGTCCCGACGACAACTATCATAATCTGATTTTTGGAATACCAGGTAATCATGACGGTGAGGTTCGGAGCAGTCTAGATGATCCGTCCCTGTCGGCGTTCCTAGAAAATTTCTGTGCCCCCCGGACAACAGTCACCCATGGCGCAGTCATTTGGCCGTATCATGCCCAATGAGCCAGGGGCATACTGGTATTTGAACTGTCCTTTCATCGATATCATCGGCCTCTACAGCAATACTGGCGAGAATTACGGCGCCATCTCCCATCCGGATATTCAGGACAACGGTCAGCAAAAAAACCTGGCTTACTGATACACTCAAGACGATCAAGCAGCAAAGCAAGGGAGCGGTGAGAGCTCTTCTCTTGGCCGTCCATCACCCACCGTATGCCAGCGGACTCCAGGAAAGTGGCTTTGGTCACCCCGGCAATCCGGATATGCTCAAGGATATCGACGATTGCTGCACGGCGGCAGGCATCTGGCCGCATGCCGTCTTGTCGGCTCATTCGCACAACTACCAGAGATACATGCGCACGCTCAGCAACAACCGAGTCATGCCCTACTTTATCGTCGGAACCGGGGGCATCGGGACGCAAAATATTCCGGCTCCGATCGGAGCGAAATCAGCTGACGGTAGTGTTCGTTTTTCAAACGCCATCGAGAGCTACGGATTTCTTACCACGTCGGCGTCAAAGGACCACTTAACGTTTACATTCACGGCGGCTGTGGACACACATCGAAGCATCTTTGAGACTATCACGGTGGATTTGGCGACAGGGCAACAAATATAGTGAGTTTCGCTAGTGGCATCAGCGAAAATCACTTCCGATTGACCGTAACAAGCCTGCTTAACGCTGACGTGACTGCCCTCTCAACTGAAGTACCGTATCGGACCAAAATGGGCGCGCAGACCCGCAAACACAACAGAGCTCTGGGCTGTCAGAAGAGTCTTCGAATTCGAGAGTCGAGTTGACGGAAATTAAGTGAAACTACAAAATGCAGTTTGGGCGAAGGTTTTCGTTTCAATAGCAGCGTTTGTCTTGTTGGTACTTCACTCGTTACCTTCTGCTCTCACGTTCGATCTGACGACGTGGGTTTTACTCGGTTTGTGTGCCCTGCCTTGGGTTCTACAATTCATCCATACTGCAGAGGTCGCAGGTCTAAAGTTGGAGTTTCGAGATGAGGTTCGTGAAATAAAGTCGAAACAGGAGCAACAGAAACAGGAGATAGAAGGACTTAAAATCATAGTGAACCTCCTCGTAACCGAGGATGAGTTTAAGCACCTCCAGCACTTCCTGTCGCCAGAGCCCTGGCTGTTTCAAAGGGATTCCCCCACAACAAGTATTTCGAGCAAGAACTGCGCAGGCTTCGCGCGTTGAAGCTGATAACTGGAAAGACAAACAAAGGAGTGAGAAGTCTCTCTAGTGAAGGCGGCGACATCCGAAGCCATTTTGGGATCACGGAGGAGGGCGTCAAATTTCTAGCATTCCGCAATCAGGTTAACCAACCGTCGTCCGACGCGAACCGAGATACTCAGGCTTGCGCGCCTGACTAGCACAAGAGGAAGCAATCGCCCAAAGAGATGCCGCATTCCCTTTGGCTTAAACAGTCGCAGTCGGCGGTCTCATATTAGCCGGGCTGTGGCTCGGGCTACGCAAGTAAATCGATTTTTCTCCGATTTCATCCAGCGGCTTGTTCGCACGTTGAGGGCCAGATCCAAGAAGCGCGGCCGTTCGCGCAATGTGCAGTCCAATGAGCCGCTAACTTTCTAGGTGCCGCAAAATGGGCCCCTCCGTAGCGACTCCCCAATCGGGACTAGCCGGCCTTACTGCGAGGATCCAACACCGCCATCACACAATGGAAACCGTAGTTATCGCGGCGAACATAGAGCCGTTGGCAATGCGTTCAGGAGTTGACGGAAATTTTGTGCACACATTTCTGCTTATCATCGCTTTCCGCAACTAGCCGTTAACTACCATGGCGTCTGCCTTTCTGTCCCCGGTAGTGTCCGCAAACATCGTGCCTTTGTTGCCGTAGTACGGGTTATGCGTCCAGCTCTCATTAGCCTGAACGCCCGGACCGAAATCATGTTCGGTTGAGCGCCGGACCCAGATCGAGTCATCGTTGACGAGAACGCAGTCTGCTTTGCCATCGCCGTCGATCGCCTCCTTGTCTCGACACGCTAGGCCCTCGGCCTGCAACTGGTCGGCCAACCGGGCATTTTCGGCTGCGCGCTCCTCGATTGAGATATCGAGCAACTCTTTCGTGACCTCGTTTCGATCCGCGCATTTAAGTCATCATCGGAAGCACCCCGCGGAAAAGTGGGTGCGGCTCGAATCGTGCCCAGACACGTACGTCAAAGTGCGTATAGACAAGCTCAATACAATTGCGTAATCAGGAACCAGACAGGATTTTGCGTCCACCCGATTCCTTCCTCCCTCCTGAAGTCTTCACTAAGGCATCGCTCGGTCCAAGGCAATCGGCCGACGGTAGTTCAAATCGATCAGTAAACCGAAGGAGGTATCAACCTTGAAGGAATACAAGATCATCCTCGATTCACCATCCGAGCGCCCTTCGCTAGGATTTGATCAAACTGCGGTCGCACTGAAAGACGTGATCGAAGGCAGCACGCCGCAATTCGTGATAGGAATTTTTGGTACCTGGGGTTCCGGAAAAACAACGCTAATGAGGGCCATCGAAAGGAAGCTCAATTCATCGAAAAGCATCGCCCTGCAATTCAGCGCTTGGCGCTATGAAAAAGAACCGAACCTAATCATCCCATTGCTCGATATCGTACGAGAGGGACTGATAAAGTGGGCGGACCAGAACAAAGAGCTTCAGCAAAAGGCGTTGGCAACCGCATCGGTCGTAGGAAAGGCAGTCTATTCACTGCTAGCGGGACTAAGCCTAAAAATCGGCCTTCCGAATGCCCTCGAACTATCGTACAAAGCAAACGAATCGTTGGCTCAGGCAAGAGATTTTGTTGAGAAAGAAAAGGAAGCCAGAGTCCCTAGATCCTTCTATCATGCTGCTTTCCGTGCCCTAGGCGAGTCGTTCAAAGAATTTCTCGGAAGTGCTGAAGGGCCGGACCGGCTAGTCGTATTCGTGGATGATCTCGATCGTTGTCTTCCCCAGGGAGCGCTGGAGGTACTCGAGGCAATGAAACTGTTCTTTGATCTGGAAGGTTTTATTTTCGTGGTGGGGCTAGACCAGGGAGTGGTGGAGCGCTCCATAGATTTGAAATACCGAAACGAATCCAACCCAGCTCAAAATTCAAGGGATGGAACGCGCCAGATCCGTGGTGCCGATTACATCAAGAAGATCTTCCAAGTTCCCTTCTCCTTATCGCCGGTGGCAATCACTCAGCTCGACGAATTTCTTTCTGCCGTTTACCAGGAATCCAATTTGCCAGATACACAAAGAGAGGAGTTGAAGAAGCAAGTGGCTCCGCACCTAAGGTACATTGTGGAGAATGGGGGCGTCAACCCACGCGAGATCAAACGCTATCTGAACGCCTACACGATTAGCATCAAAATCAAACCCCAGCTGGAACGCAACGTCATGTTGGCACTCCAGACAGTCGCATTTCGGCGCGACTGGGAGTCTGTCGAGCGGGGCTTGTTGAGCTACCGGGAGATTTTTATTGATGCGTTGAAACGGCGGGTACTAGAACACGACTTAACCGCTATTGCCGACCTGGATCCAACGCTAACCGACATTCCAGAGTCATTCTTCAGTTACGTTTCTGCGCCGAATCCCGGTGCCGTTTTACTAAATGCGCAGAATCTGGATGTGCATATATATTCTGGCCAGGCCACTCGCTCGTCGTTAAGCACTCTCTTTTTAGACGCTATTCGCGACGTCGCTCAATTGACCAAGCACATTCGTGGTCTACAATCGGCAGCAAATCTCGATTTCAATACTCTTTCTCCTTACTCCTCCCTCGTTTCATCGGCCACTAGCATGGTGCAACAAGCAGGAGGAGTACGATTCGCTGGAATTTCTAACGAATGGATGGAGCACGTAAACTTGGCAGTCAGCCAAACTCAAGGCCCCATGGATGAGGAAAACAAGAAGCAGTGGATATCAGATGAGGAAGCGTTCCGTCGGAGGATGATGAATCTCTTGATGGAGACCTATCAGTTGGGGAGCACCGTCACTCCTACGTAGAAATTCGATCTGCCTCTATTACAAAGCGAGAATCCGCCCGCGTACAGGGGTCCACGGATACCGTTTCCGAATTTCGTATCGATCCGATTTGCCAGTCACCAACTTGTCCGACATGGTGCTAGAGTTGCCGAATGACGTCGGATCACTAATCACTGTTCGACCGGAGCAATTCTGCCGCTAGTCGCACTCCTTATTCCGCGCTAGTAAACTCCCCTTCCCGAATCCTCTCCGGATCGAAGCTATTGGCCACTAACGGTCCACCGTTGCCGCGCTATAATCGACACAAATGACATTCAGCAGGATGGGCGCCGGAGGCCAGTCCTGCGGCAGCCAATCATGACCGAAGATGATCGTTTCAGGAGAGCATGTCGCGCTCCCTCCAATATTTCAGCAGCGCGGTTTACTCTCCTCTTCAGCGTTCCTCGGCTTCCGCCATTTCGGAAGAATAGCCAAGTCGTTGGCTATCCGGTCAGAGCAGCGACTCTCGGCTCTTTTTTAAAACAGCGTCGAAGTGCTCTTCAAGCTCTGGATTGCAGCCTCGGCAACCTGCGACAACTTTCTCAGCCCAATCGAAATATTCCAGTTTGCGCTGCAGCGGCCATTCGGCTGGTTCTGTCGGTGTGATCTCGCTCACATTGCAGATTTTATCGCCAAGCTTGATCAGTTTCGCGCGCGTGGACAAGTTCGGCGCATGCTCAACCTGCAAGCGCTTGCGTTCCTGCTTGGGCAAACTCTTGTCGTCGGTTACCTCTTCGACAAGAAGGCGAACTTCCTGCCCGAAGTGATCCTCAAGCTCTTGCGGTGAGGTGTCGGTGTCCTCAATGGTGTCGTGCAAAATAGCGGCCTGGAGCGTGGGTAAGTCTGTGATTCCGCCGATGCGACTTAAGACCTCGGAAACTTCAATGGGATGGTTGATGTAAGGAGTGGCCACCAAATCTTTGCGACGTTGTCGGCTATGCTTAGCCGCCGCGAACTTGAGCGCGCCCAACAGTGCGGCCACGGGTTCCTTGGTCTTATCTAGTGAGGGCATTAAAAGATGCTCGCCAATGCGTCAAAATCTATAGTTAGCACGCCAATTAAGGTCATCCAATCCAATTCGCCAAGAGATCGCCGAGATCTTCAGGAAAGGTGGTTTCTGGTACCGGTTTGCAACCTGCGCGGCCCATCGAGATTTGTGCGACAAGACCGCGTGTCGG
>JAFAHI010000085.1 GCA_019237325.1 Verrucomicrobiota bacterium
GGCAAAGGGCTGCCGGACGAAAAACTGGGCTGGTTTTTCTTCCCGGAAGTGAAAGGCGGCAAAGGTAAAGCCAACGATATCTTCGCGAGTGTAGACGGTTGGCTCGTAACCAGCGATGCCCCCAAGGAGACAGTTGATTTCATGAAAGTTTGGCTCGGCAAGGATATTCAAACCAAGCTCGCAACCGCCGGTTTGTTCATCCCGATGGTGAAAGGAACCGCCGCAGCGATCCAGAGTCCTCTTTTCAGACCGCTCGCTGAGGAGGTAGAAAAATCCGACTGGATCGAGCTCGCTATGGACCAGCTACTCGGATCCGATACCGGGTTAGTCTTTAATGATGAGAGCGCCGCCGTCGCTGCTGGTAGCGCGTCCGCCGAGGACGCTACGAAAGCGATCCAGAGCGCCTTTGAACGGAACAAACCCTGACTCTAGTTCTAGGTTCTAGGTTCAAAGTTTTAGGTTTTAGGTTTTAAGTTCTAAGTTGGGAGTGCTCGAAAGCCACAAACCGGCTTTCGAGTCAGAGCCTCTGAATTGTAACTCCTAACGTTCCGCCTTCGCAAAGCGACTCGACTGAGCTCGCCGAATGTCCTACGGCGCGACAGGCCAACCTAAAAACTGGAACCTAAAACCTAGAACCTCGAACCTATGTTACGAATCGGGATTGTCGGGTCCGGCTTCATCAGTTGCGCCTATTTGCGAGCGGCGCAGGATTTTCCGGACATACGGATCGTTGCTTGCTCAGATGTTAATTTCGCTGCCGCCGCAGAGAAAGCCCACGAGTTCCAAATCCAAGCGCAATCGGTCGAAGACCTACTAACTAACTCGGAAATCGATCTGGTTCTGAACCTAACAGTTCCGCAAAGCCATGGCACGGTTTCGCTTCGGGCTATAGACGCAGGAAAACACGTTTATTCGGAAAAACCGCTGGCTCTCTCAGTCAAAGAAGCGAAGGAGTTGCTTTCCGCGGCAGAAGACAAAGCAAAACGAGTAGGCGTCGCACCGGACACCTTTCTCGGCGGCGGCCAGCAGACCGCTCGGGCGTTGATTGATGACGGGAAGATAGGAACGCCGATCGGTGGGACCGCGTTTATTCTCCTTCCAGGACATGAACATTGGCACCCCAACCCGGACTTTTTCTACCAACCAGGCGGCGGACCGGTTTTCGATATGGGGCCCTACTATTTGACGGCTTTAGTCAACCTCCTCGGCCCAATCAAGCGAGTGATCTCAATCGGTCGCCGAACGTTTGACGACCGAGAAATTCAATCGGGACCGCGCAAAGGAGAACGAGTTTCGGTCCCGATATTGACTCATTTCAACGCCCTCCTGGAATTCCTGGAAGGCCCCGTCATAAGCTTCCACGCAAGTTTCGACGTTCAGAATCATACTCATTCGCCTATCGAGATCTATGGCACTGAGGGTACGCTGCAAGTGCCGGATCCCAACACTTTTGGTGGACCAGTTCGGCTTTTGACACGTGGAAAATCGCCCGCTGACATTCCGCTCACCCATGGGTTCGGCGACCGAAACTATCGGATTCTTGGGGTAGCAGAAATGGAGAAGGCGATTAAGCAGCGAAAACCGCACAGAGCATCTGGTGAACTCGGGTACCATGTTCTGGAGGTCATGGAAGCAATTGTAGAAGGGGGAGGACACGGTTCGCCTGTCGAGATTTCGTCGCGCTGCGAGAGGCCCGCGGCTTTGCCGTCTCAGCCTCGTTTGGGGATTTTAGAATGAAAAACGAAAAATCAGGCTTAATTCTGTGGGGCGGCTGGGAAGGTCATCAGCCCGAGCGGTGCGCGGAAATTGTTCAAAGCATGTTAGTCGAAGACGGTTTTCAGATAACCAAAGAAAACGACCTCCAAGTCCTGGTTAAGACCGATCCCAGAAAGTTTGACTTGGTCGTACCGATCATTTCGATGGGATCGATCACCGACGAGCAAAGTAAGGCTTTGATCTCAGCAGTAGAAACGGGGACCGGAATCGCCGGATTTCACGGTGGTATGGCCGACAGCTTCCGTCAAAATACCAACTATCAATTTATGACCGGCGGCCAGTTCGTTGCCCATCCCGGAAATGTCATCAACTACCGGGTGAATATCGTGGATCATTCTGACCCTATTACCGCCGGCTTGGACGATTTTGATTATCGCTCAGAGCAATATTATATGCACGTTGATCCAAACAACCAGGTGCTTGCCACCACCACTTTTTC
>JAFAHI010000167.1 GCA_019237325.1 Verrucomicrobiota bacterium
TACTTAGGTGCATAGAATCGAACTCAGGTGTTAAGCGGAGTAACAGCGCGTGTGTCGTTCGACGGAAAAACAATTGGAAAGCGCGCAAAAGACACGTCGTATAGCCTGAGAAGACCTGTTTTCCGCATTCAGAAGCAATGAAAAAAAACAAAAAAATATCTTTAAGCCTCTCTCAGCCGTTGGAAAATAGCGAATTCGGTACCGCAGAGTCCCGCCGGCAAGTGGCCTGATGACGAAAATGTCCGGCACTTCTGAACGCACCACGGGTCGAATGCTGCCACGATGATATGGTAAAACCAAAAATATACATTCTCGGCTTAGATTCCGCCACCTGGGACCTTATCCGGCCCTGGGTCGCAGAAGGAAAACTACCGAACCTCGCTAAGCTCATTACACAAGGAACATCCGGTCCCCTAGAATCGGTTATCCCGCCAATCACGCCGCCAGCCTGGACCTCGTTCATGACCGGCAAGAATCCTGGAAAGCACGGCATCTTCCATTTTTTTGAGCCTGAACCAGGCGGCTATTCGATGCGGGCCACCAGTGCCGGGTCTCGCCGGGCTACGACGATCTGGGAGCTCCTTTCTGCCGCAGGTAAGACGGCGGGGACAATTAATGTTCCTTTCACGTATCCGCCCGAGAAACTCACCGGTTTCCAAATCTCCGGGATGGACACACCTTCCGAGAAAAGCCCGTTCATCCATCCGCCCGAACTGCGAGGAGAATTGGAACAGGCTGTCGGACCCCTCCGCCTCGAGCTGCGCTATCTGAGCGGGATGAACACCGAAGAGAAGCACCAGCAAGTACTCGACGAGATGGAAGCGGTGGACCGCCAATGGAGTAAGGTCGGGTTCTATTTGTTAGAGAAGCACCCCGCGGACGTCATGATGCTGACCTTCATGTCTGTCGACACGGTGCAACATCATTTCTGGCACTTCCTGGATCCAAACCATTTTCTTCACGATCCCAAAGGCGCGGAGAAATTCGGGAAGGCGATCCAAAACGTTTACGAGCGGCTTGATCAAATAGTCGGAGAGTTCATCAGCCGTTTACCCGAAGAGACCACACTTTTTGTGGTGTCGGACCACGGCGGCGGTCCGGTCTCAGACCGAGTGGTCTACCTGAATCGGTACCTCGCGCAACTAGGTTTGTTAAAATATCGCGTGGGTCAAGGTTCGGCGCTTAAGACCCTGCAGAGCAAGGTGACTCGGAAGTTGTACCGCTTCATGCGCGGCGCACTCAATTCGGATCAGAAGAAGATGATATCAAACTTGTTCCCGAAGCTGCGCTCGCGTGCCGACAGCGCCTATACGGCTTTTGACAACATCGATTGGTCGGCTACCAAGGCTTACTGCAGCGAAACCGCTGCGTCACCTCCAAGCGTCTGGATCAACCGCAAGGGTTCCAAGCCGCAGGGTATCGTAGAGGACAGCGAATATGAGCCGTTAGTTGCGTTGTTAACTGAAAAATTGAAGGAGCTGAAGGATCCCAGGACAGGCGAAGCGATAATTCCTGCCATCTATCGACGGGATGAAGTTTACCAAGGACCGCACGCAGGAGACTCACCGGATTTACTCCTTGATTGGTGGAGCAAGGGCAGATTTGCTAGCAGCCCAAGTTTTCCGGAAGACGGCGACAAGCCCCCGGTCTTTATCCGCGAGCGCCAGCCGATCGACATGAAGGAGCACGAGTGGGGCGGCGATCATCGGCGTGATGGAATTCTCATCGCTAAGGGCGGCCCAATCAGGAAAGATGTGCAGATAAACGGGGCGCGACTAATCGACATGGCGCCAACTTTATTGTATCTAGCGGGGCAAAAGATTCCTTCGGATATGGATGGCCGGGTGTTGCTGGACTTGTTCGAACCTGATTTCGTGGCACAGAATCCCGTTACCTACGACCAAGTTGACGCCCAGGATCAGGGCGGTGGAACCGGTCCGACTTATTCCGCCGAGGACGCGGCGCTAGTCGAGGAACGTCTGAAGGCACTGGGTTATATCGAATAGGAAGCTCAGCGAATCGTGGAGAGGCCTTCCTTGCGAGGCCGTGGTCACCAGCCGTTTATCTTCTCCTCCGGCGAGAATAACCGCTTCAATCACACTACTCTCCATGAATGGGCGCCTTGTTCGACGAACATGCAAGTAGAGACAGACCCTGAAAACTCAGCTAAGCACTTCATGACCTGTGGTCTTTTAGCCGGTTCCACGATGAACATCATAAAACCCCCGCCGCCTGCCCCGGACACCTTTCCGGCACGAGCCCCTTGTTTCCTAGCAGCCTCATAAACTTCATTGATCTTCTCATTGCTGATCTGGTTCGCCATCCGTTTTTTCGCCTCCCACGAGTTCCGCATAGCCATTGCCAACGCCTCAAAATCACCTTTGAGAATAGCTTCTTTCATGTGCACCGCCTCTGCCTTGAGAGCATGCATCGCCTGCACCGAGTCCTCTTTGCCAGTTTTCACATTCCGTACCTGCTCTTCAATGATATTGGCTGACTCTCTGGAGACACCGGTAAAGAACAGAACGAGTGAAGATTCCAATTCCGCCCGATGTTCCGGCTTGATGCGCAGCGGATTGACAATGACCCTGTCGCCGTAGAATTCCATGAAATTGAGGCCACCAAACGCGGCCGCATATTGATCCTGCTTACCTCCAGCCAAGCCAAGATCAACTCTTTCAATTTCATACGCTAGACGAGCGACATCATATTCGCCCAAGGGCAGAGTAAGGTACTCGCGAAAGGCCTGGACTAGCGCCACCACCATAGTAGACGATGATCCTAAGCCGGAACCCGGCGGCGCCTCAGAGTGAGTTGTAACCGAGATCGATAAGGGTGCTTGACCGGCAAACTCTTTGTTTATGCGGTTGTAGACTCCTACATGCAACTCCAGGCCTTTTACCAAAGGAAGAAGATCATTCGCGGGACCGTTCCAGTATAGCTCACGGTCCGCGGCAACCAGTTCCACTAACCCGTCATCGCGAGAGGTTAGCGTAACGTTCGCATATTTGCCGATCGTTACGTTTAAAACGAAGCCGCCGAATTCGTTCGAGAATGGTGAAACGTCCGTACCACCACCCGCCAGTCCTAGCCTTAGCGGCGCCCGTGCTCTTACCTTCCTACGGGACTCTTTTGGGTGCATTTGTTTAGCTTGCCTTTCTGCTTCGTCTTTTCGCCAAGGACCTGAGCTGTTGTACTGTTGTATTATCTCACTTCCGCTTTTGCCCAGCCCTATTAATTATACTCTCATAGACTGCAGCGACCTTTTTACTTATCACCCGCCAGTCAAAGTTATTGATGGCGTTATCTCGAGCATTGGAGCCCAATCTTTTCGCCAATTCGGGATCGCGCAGGAAGGTCGAGATCGCCTCGCCCATCGCTTGCCAGTCGTGGTCCTTCACGACCAATGCGTCCTGCATATGGGTGAGCCCCTTCGCGCCTCCGGCAAAACACACAATCGGCTTGCCTGAGATCATATAATTCAAAAGCTTAATCGGGTGGCCTGGACATTCCGGCCGGGGCGCAACCGTTACCGTTGCCATCGCTAGGTAATCTGGGAGCTCATCTAGCGTGTGGGGTCCAACAAAGCGGACGTTTTTCCCGATTCCTAATTCTTCAGCAAGCGCTTTGTGTTGTGGGACGTCCGGCTCATCTTCGATCGGGTTCACGATCATTAAGATCGTGGAGGGCGCTTCCTTTAGCACCACTGAAAAGGCTCTCAGCAAATAATCGATCCGCTGAAAGTGATTGGTGATACCCGTGTACATGATTACCGGAAGCGAGCCGAGGCCATACTTCTGTCGAAACCTCTCTGCATCAGCATGGTCAAACATCCCCGGGTCAGTGCCAGAGGTGATCATGGATAACTTTCTCGTCGGAACACCGCGCTTAGCGAGAACGTCGTAAAGCTCCTGTGTAACCGCGATAATGTGGTCCGGAAAAATTGGCACAAACCAATCCAGAACCGCGCCGAGCCATTTTGCCAGGAAAGCCGGTCTGATGAAGCGATAACTGGCTAATTCATCAGTCATTAGACACACAGCCTGATAGATCATCGGCTTCCCCGTCACGAACTTCCCGAACAACCCGATTAGAGCGCCTTCGTAATTGTGGGCGTGGATGATATCGATTTTCTCCTGGCGAACAATCTTACAAAGTTCACCTAACATCAGAAAATCGAAGTACAACTTCTCGCCGGACGGCCCCGCGGCAGGAGGGCGATATCGCTGGTTTCGAGCAACGCGATGCATTTTTGCTTTGCCGACCGACAAATCCTGCCCGTGTGGATAGGTAATAATGTGAACATCAATCCCCATCTCAGACAGCGTCGCCGAAAGCTCACGTATCGCTCCGGGGGATCCGTAGTTTACCGGGAACGGGCATGCGGCTACCACCGCTATTGAGCAAGGTTTCATGGCCGGAGCATTCCGTTACTGTTCAAGATCAAAAGGGAGAATAGCACGATGCTTTGTAATTGCGGGTCGCTCACATGTAAAGATTGAGACACACAATCAGTATCGAGGACCGTAGTGGTCGCTCGCCGTAGATTGGTGCAGTACGGCCGGCACGGATGCGCCGTAATCGAGAGAGAAAGTATGGTTCTGATTGAAGTTCTTGCCGATTCATTTAAAAGAAGGGCTTGCATACCATACCTACCGTTTTCGTACGACGAATCATTAATTGGTGAAACCTGTCACAACTCTCTTCATACTGTCTTTGTTGCTTGGCCGGGCGCTGAGCGCGCCTTCAACCCAAGCCACACCTCGCCCGTCGCTCAGCTCAGTGCCACGAGCCCAGCTCGTTCAAGCTTCGAAGAAGAAACAGCCGGGCGGTACCGTCTATTTCACTTTGCGCAAGTACATTGATGCCGTTGTCGCACAGGATCCAGGCCTCATTTCGAGCCGTCTCGCGTTAATGTCCAACGCCGAGGAAATCAAAGCGACACGAGCCTCCTACTTGCCTCACCTCACTGCAGTCGCCGACAGCGGTTTAGTCGCAGGGCCACAATATTTGTCTCTGGTCGCACCCGCCGCTCGTCTGGAGAACGTACGTACGGTCGGGGCCGGCGTCTATGAAGTCGCGGGAGCGTCACTGACCATGCCTGTGTTTAAGGATGGAACGTTTCTTGGCATCAATACTCCGCCCGCCGTCAATATTAAACGAGCACAAGGTCAGATCTTGGCGGCGCAAACGCGGTTGGACCAAGCAGAGGTCATCTACCAGGCGACATACGTTTTCCTGCGGGCAATTTCGTCAGCCAAACAGGTTGAGATTTTGCGAGCGGAACTCGATCTGGTCGAAAAGCAGACTGCGATCATCGAAGAAAAAGCAAAGTACAATCTCGTAACCGCCGAGGACCTGGCGGCCGCAGAAAACAAGCTCAGGGATGCCAAGTTGAGGGTTAGCACCGGCACAACCGCGGCCATCGACGCTTTTTTTCGTCTGGCGGAACTCGTGGGAATTGAGGACCCTCGGCAAGTTCGCATTGAGATCAAGTATCCAACGCCTGCACCGCTTGCTACCTTTGACGGCGCCCTACTCAGGATGAACGTTGATCATCCGGCAATTGCGGCCCAGGAAGGGGCCGTGAATGAGGCTAAAGCTAACCTCGCTTTGAGGCAGATTCAGCTCTGGCCAAGCGGTACTGTTCGTAGCACGTATCGGTATGGAGAGGATCTCTCCGAGATTGGGCAAGAGCAGTTCGTCGGTGTTCTTTCGTTCAGTGCACCCATCTTTGATTTTGGGGAGCTGCATTATGCTGCCAAAGCGGCCGATTTCAACTTGCAAAGCCAGAACGAAAAATTGGTGAAAGTTCACAACGACCTTCGTCAGTCTATCTTTGACGATTTTAAGAACATCCAAAACGAAACGTTGCTTCTCGCCAACAACAACACCGTTGTCACCGATGACCAGCGAACTGTTGATCGTTTACAAGAGCTGGCCAAGTACGGTCAAGTCCCGATCCCGGCGTTGCTTGATGCACAGCTGCAACTCTTGGCAGCAAAGGAAGCCCAAGATGGTTTGACCGTCACGCTTTAC
>JAFAHI010000421.1 GCA_019237325.1 Verrucomicrobiota bacterium
GAAAAACTGCCGAGCCGCGGTCCAGCGCGTGACTAACGGGCTCTGACTTCTTGTGCAACTAAACGGACGCATAACAAATGACGGTCAGTAACCGCCAAAGCCCGCTAAGACGCATTGGTGGAGCAATGATAATTGGCATCTCAGAGCTGTATGTGTCCCTTGTCAAAAACACTGCATTTGTTGGACGACTTTCCCCCCGTCTCAACTGAAATATGGGATAACGCAATCCACGTTGATCTGAAGGGGGCAGATTACAATAAGAAGCTACTCTGGAACACAGACGAAGGAATCAGCGTGCGTCCCTACTACCGGCGCGAGGAGACGCAGGATCTGGAGCACCGTATAGAACCGGTACCGGGAGCATTCCCATTCGTTCGCGGTCGTGGGTCGCAAAACTGGCAGCCGGTGGAGTCTCCAGGTGCGCTGCCGGCCGACGTGGTCCGAGCCGACGCCATCCATGACCAGGGTGGAACTGTAGTACAGGAGCTTGGTTACGGAATCGCGCTTGGTTTGGAAAAGCTCGTAGAAAAATTGCAGACGGGCCGCAGCGTGGATGTGGCGGCTACCGAAATCCGTTTCGTTTTTGCCATTGGTTCAAATTATTTTTTTGAAATCGCCAAACTCCGCGCCGCACGCCTGCTCTGGGCGCAAGCAGTCTGGGCTTTTCAGCCGGCGGAGGAATCTTCCTGTTTGATGAAGATTCATGCCTGCACGGCTTTGTCTGATAAGAGCATCTATGATCCGTTCGCAAACGTGCTGCGCGCTGCGACCGAAGCCATGGCAGCGGTGATTGGCGGTTGCGACTTTTTGGAGATCCGGCCATTCGGCTTCGGCAGCTCCCTGGCCCTGAATATCCAGAGGTTGTTAAAAGAGGAAACACACTTGGACAACGTCGCCGATCCCGCAGGCGGAGCCTACTATGTAGAATGGCTCACTGATACTCTTGCTCACAAAGGCTGGGAGCTGTTTCAGCAGATTGAAGCGGAAGGCGGATACATAAAAGCAAAAGAGTCGATTGAGCGGGCCCTGTCGGCATCACGAGCCGCAAAAGAAAAAGCCTTCTCGTCTCGACGCAGGACGCTGGTGGGGGTGAACAATTACCCTGACCTTAAAGAAACCAGTGTCGATCCACTGGAAGCGCCGAAAGACATTTGGCGGGCTGCCAGCCGATTCGAAGAGCTTCGTCGTCGGACCGAAGCTTACACGCGTGAACGGGGAAAACGCCCCAAAGTGCTTTTACTCGAACGTGGTGACCTGACCATGAGACAGGCCCGTTCACAGTTCAGTCAGAATTTTTTCGGATGCGCCGGTTTTGAGATCGAGATCTCCGACGAATACCAACAAACCGACGCCGATCTGATCGTTCTCTGCAGTTCGGACCTCGAATATTTGCCCCTGGCCGAGGAAGTCTGTTCGAAGGTAAACCCGCCGGTGATCGTTGCCGGTGATCCCAAAGATCAGCTTGATCAACTGAAAGCAGCAGGGGTTCAGGGGTTCATTCACATCCGCACCGATGCAATCACGACCCTAACCGAGTGGCAAAATCGGCTCGGCATTGGAGCACAAGGAGCTAGTCATGGCAACGATAACCAGACCTGATTTCGCGAAGATTTCGTTGGATGAAACTATCCGACCACGGCAACGGCAATATCCCGTTAACGGCCAGGTGACCGAAGGGCCAATTCCCATCAAGTCATATTACACAGCCGAGGATTGTGCTGGGCTAGAACATCTCGACTACGCCGCTGGCATGCCGCCGTTTCTGCGCGGGCCGTATTCGACGATGTATGCGCTCCGTCCGTGGACCATCCGGCAGTACGCCGGGTTTTCGACGGCTGAAGAATCAAACGCGTTTTATCACCGCAACCTCGCCGCAGGCCAGAAAGGTCTTTCGGTGGCTTTCGATCTGCCCACGCATCGAGGATACGACTCGGATCATGAGCGGGTAGTGAGCGACGTGGGCAAGGCAGGGGTAGCGATCGATACGGTCGAGGACATGAAGGTGCTCTTCAACGAGATCCCCCTCGATCAGATGTCGGTTTCGATGACCATGAGCGGCGCGGTTCTGCCGGTGATGGCTTTCTACATCGTTGCGGCCGAAGAGCAAGGCGTCCAGCCGCGGCAACTGAGCGGCACCATCCAGAATGACATCCTGAAAGAGTTCATGGTTCGCAATACCTATATCTACCCACCGGCGCCATCGATGAGGATTGTCGGGGATGTCTTCCGCTACACCTCGGCTAATATGCCCAAATTCAACTCCATTTCGATCAGTGGGTATCACATGCACGAGGCGGGCGCGACCACCGACCTAGAATTGGCTTATACGCTAGCCGATGGCCTTGAGTATCTGCGGACTGGCATCGCGGCGGGTCTTGATATCGACGATTTCGCCCCGCGTCTTAGCTTCTTCTGGGGTATTGGGATGAATCATTTCATGGAAATCGCCAAGCTGCGCGCGGCGAGAGTGCTTTGGGCGAAGATCGTGAAGGGGTTCAATCCGAAGAACGCTAAATCGATGGCGCTACGAACGCACTCGCAAACATCGGGCTGGAGCCTAACGGCTCAAGACACAGCAAATAACGTAGTCAGGACATGTATTGAAGCGCTGGCTGCGGTGCTGGGGCACACTCAGTCGCTGCATACGAACGCCTTAGACGAAGCGATTGCGTTACCAACGGACTATTCCGCACGCATCGCGCGAAACACGCAGCTCTACTTGCAGCAAGAGACTGATATTATGCATGTGGTAGATCCCTGGGCCGGCAGCTACTACGTGGAGTCTCTCACGGAG
>JAFAHI010000489.1 GCA_019237325.1 Verrucomicrobiota bacterium
GGCCGTTTCCAATTCAGCGTGGGTTATCAGTTTTGAACCGGATTACCTCGGGGGGATCTCACTCAAACCGGAGAGTCCCATCCATTGTTAGTTAATGAATATAATGAATAAATCCTCATTCGTCGTGGGGGCTTGCGTCGCTGCCAGCTTGGGCTTTGGCGTACTGTCCCAAGCAAAAGCAGAGTTAAAAATCGGTACCATCGACATGGCTAAAGTCATGGCGGGCTACTACAAAACTCAAGAGGCGCAACAAAAGCTGGAAGAAGCTCAAAGGTCTGCCCAAGACGAGCTGAACCAGCGGATGGATACGTACAAGAAGAATCTTGATTCCATCAATAAGCTCAATGAGGAATTAAATAAGCCCGACCTAAGTGGCGCCAGCAAAGACCAGAAAGCTCAAGAACGCGATTCAAAAATCGCCGAGACCAATGGGTTAGAGCGTGAAATTCAGGATTTTCGGTCGACTCGTCAAAAACAGCTTCAAGACGAGAAGTCCCACATGATTTCGGCCTTGGTGGAGGAGATCATGAAGGTTGTGACCGACCAGGTTAAGGCACAGAACTTCGACTTGGTTTTTGATAAATCGGGGCAAAGCGCTGCTCTGGGCACACCCGTTTTGCTGTTTGCTAGGTCCGATATCGATTTCAGCGACATGGTGATCGCGAAGTTGAACGCGAATCGGCCGGCGGCTGCGCCTTCAGCTGGTAAGAAGGAAAGTCCGGGCGCATCGAATACTCCGGCGGTAAATACGAAGCCGGGTGGATTCCCGAGCCCGAGTAAAAAGCCGTAGGGCGATCTGATTATTTAGGTTTTTGGACGGCGCTGGGCTCCAAGACCTCAGCGCCGGCGGGCGAGACCAAAGCGTTTCGCCTCTATTTTTTTCCCCTCGTGCTCGCGTCTACCCAGGCGAGGTATTCCGGCGAGCCATCGGTCACCGGCCAAGCCACAAATTCCGGCACTTCGTACGGATGTTCTTTCAGAACAAAGTTCTGAAGAGCCTCGAACTGGTCCTCAGTGGTTTTGAACAGCACCGCTGTTTCATTGGCCCTCTCGATTTGACCCTTCCAATGGTAGATCGATTTGGCTTCCGGTATCAGGGTGGCGCAAGCCGCGAATCCTTTTTCCACTGCATCCCGGCTGATTCTCCAGGCGATCTCGTGCTCCGGAAACGTGCACGTGGCCACCAACACCCTCATAATTCGACTCTTCCTATCTCAGAAATCGATCCAGGTTTTCGTCCTCCCAGCGACGAGCCCTCTGGTAGCAATGAAACCGCTGTTCTCGACGATAGAATTCGTCCGTGTGAATGCGGCGGCGACCGGTTGCATCTTCCTCCTCTGGTACAACCGCGTGAAGCATCTCGTGATAGATGACGTATTCGAGAAACCAGGTTGGAACAAACGGTGCATCGAGCAGCGGATGAATCCGGATGACACGGTCCTCTTCCTGGATCGTCCCAAATACAAAATATTCTTTCGGGGGCAGTCTTCGCTTGCGCCCCCAAATGATGGTGTAGCCGCGAAGCGCGCCGTTAAAATATTCAACGTTTAGCTTATCGAACAGCGCTCTTAGGTCGAAATATTGCCCCTCGTGGGAAAGCTCAAGCTGGCGTTGGACCGGGAGCCTTTTGACTGACAGTTTTCGCTTTCGCGTTCCCATAACAGAAGTGCCTAAACTCTAAAGAGCAAACGTTCGTCGGCAACCGCAAAAGAATTTTTAGTTCAGGAAAAGCGGAAAAGAGGCCGAATATGGGTCACGGTGGCGCTATTCTACGCTAGAAAGGCGGTGTAATGTAATTACTGGCTATAATTATACATTAATCTACCTAGAAGAGCGTCTGATTGGCTCGAGTTGCCCCGAGAGGGCGGATCCGGGCTAGGTCGCCCCAGGACGGTAGGCAACTCAGCTCCGTAGGAGCGAAATCTTTATAGCTGCGCAGTCGAAAAATTAGGTCCAGCTCCGTAGGAGCGGCATCTACTGGGCTGCGTAGTAACCGGATGGCGTACGGCGCTGTTCTCCGGCTGGAAGTTATCCTGGGCTAGTTTCCCAAAATGCATAACCACAAGACCGCCTCACGGACGTTGGGGGGGCGCGCCAATAAACTACCGTTCCCCTCGATATGCCGCTCCTACGGAGCTTCCGCCAGACTCGGACCGACAGCTATAAAGATTTCGCTCCTACGGAGCTGAGTTCGGGGCTTCACGTGCGCAAACACAGAAGACCTTCTACCGTTTGCGGCTCACTTAGCCTTCCTCGTCCTCCGTTCCCAAATCTTCCTGCGAAACGACTGGAGCGATATCCTGCAGCTTCTCTCCCTCAATGAGATTGATGAGTTTAACCCCCATCGTGTTCCTGCCAGTCTCGCGGATCTCGCTGACTCGCAGGCGAACCATTTGCCCGCCGGTAGTGATGAGCATCACTTCATCGGCCTCGTGAACGGACAAGGCGCCAATCACTTCGCCGGTTCGGTCTCCGGTTTTCATCGTGATGATTCCCTTTCCGCCTCGAGACTGCAGACGCTACTCCTCGAAGTCGGTTCTTTTGCCGATGCCGTTCGCTCCGGCGACGAGCAGTTTGGCGTCCGCAACCACCTTTGCGATACCGACAACTTCGTCATCCGCGTCGGGTCGGATACCCCAGACACCAATCGCGTTCCGTCCCATATCTCGAGCGTCGTCTTCGCTAAACCGGATGCTCATCCCTTGCTTGGTAATGAGCACAACTTCTTCACTGCCGTTCGTCAGTAGGGCGTCGATCAACTCGTCGTCCTGCTCGATTTGAATCGCGATAATTCCTCCCCTGCGGACGTTGGCGAATTCAGAAAGATTGGTTTTTTTCACCAGTCCATGCCGGGTCGCGAACATGATATGCAGGCTCGGGTTCCAAGTCGTTTCTTCGGTCGAGCCCTCTTCTTTCTTCGCTTCGATTCGCAACGTAGACGCGATCTTCTCCTCCGGACGCAGCTCCAGCAGGTTCGCAATCGAACGCCCTTTTGAGGACCGGCTCATCTCAGGAATCTCGTAGACCTTCTCCACGTAGCAGCGGCCGGTCTGCGTAAAGAACATCAGAGAATCGTGAGTACTCGCGGTGAACAAGTGTTCAACGAAATCTCCTTCCTCACCCTCCATCTGCGCTTCGCGAGTAGCCATCCCGATTACTCCACGACCGCCCCGACGTTGAGCTCGGAATTCACTTTCTGCAGTCCGCTTGATGTAGCCGCCGTGAGTAATCGTGATAATGCACCCTTCGTTGGCGATAAGATCTTCGATGTTGATATCACCATCAGCCGGGACGATTTCCGTCATCCTCGGGGAATCATATTTGTCCTTAACCTTTAAGAGCTCTTCTTTGATGATGCTCATCACCCGGTCAGCCCGATTCAAAATATCGAGCAGATCATCGATGCGCGCGAGAAGCTCGCCGTATTCGTCAGTGATCTTCTCGCGTTCCAACCCCGTCAGTTGATAGAGTCGGAGCTCAAGGATTTGGTCTGCTTGCTGTTCGCTAAAACTATATCGGCCATCCACCAACCGCGCGGCGCTGCGGATACGAATACCGATCTGCTCGACCTGGCTCTGGCTGAATTCATAGGCCAACAGTTTTACGCGCGCTTCCTCTCGGTTGGTTGAGTTCCGCACGATATCGATGAAATCATCGAGATTGGCGAGAGCGATTAAATAGCCTTCCAAGGTCTCGGCTCGTTGCTCTGCCTGCCGGAGTAAATAGCGAGTCCTTCTAAGCACGACGTCCCGTCGATGCTCGACGTAACAGTGCAAAGCCTCGATGACCGACAGCAGCTTTGGCCGCCCGTGATCAATGGCGAGCATGTTGACGGCGAAAGTGCTCTCTAAGGCGGTATGCTTGTAGAGGTTATTTAAGACGACATTCGAGTTTGCGTCCCGTTTGAGCTCGATCTCAATCCGGGTGTTTTCATC
>JAFAHI010000535.1 GCA_019237325.1 Verrucomicrobiota bacterium
AATTCGACCCGTCGGGCGCGGCGGCGCAAATGGGGAGCCGTTTGGCCGTTACTATTGCCAAACAGCGGTAGCTCGCCATCCTCACTGAGCGGTTCATCGTAAAGCTGCAGATCCGGATTCTCGTCGGCGAACTGTTTCAGCGCCGTCTCATCTGGGAAATACTTAACGTACTCCTGGTTCCCGTCCCGAATGGAAACCAGGTACTCCGGAAGCGCCCCAGTCTCGCGATTTCGCTGCGCAATGTACTCCTCAAAGTCGCCGCCGTGTTTGCGGATGGAATCACTGAGCTTCGAGAGACGCTCCAAGAGCTCTAGAATCTCATTGAGTTGTTCTTCAGAGAATTCCCGATTGTCTTTTAGATTACGCAACCGGACTTCTTCGGCGCCCAACGAAATCAGGATTCGGTTGAGCCGGGAGTCGTCTTCTACGTATTCTTCCCGTTTCTTGCGCTTGATTTGATAAAGTGGCGGCTGGGCAATGTAGATGTGTCCGCGGCGCACTAGCTCCGGCATCTGCCGATAGAAAAAGGTTAGAAGCAACGTTCTGATGTGTGAGCCATCCACATCGGCATCGGTCATAATGATGATCTTGCCGTAGCGGAGCTTCTCCAGATTGAACGAGCCCTCTCCTTCTCCATCCCCGATGCCGGTTCCGATAGCCGTGATCATCGTCTGGATTTCTTGATTCTGTAGCACGCGATCCAGACGCGCCTTCTCAACATTCAACAGCTTGCCGCGAATAGGGAGGATCGCCTGGAACCTCCGGTCCCGGCCCTGTTTTGCTGATCCGCCGGCGGAATCACCCTCCACAATATAAAGCTCGGTCTTTTCGTAATCCCGTTCCGAACAGTCTGAGAGTTTACCCGGTAAGCCGCCTCCGGTTAGAGCGGTTTTTCTAACGGCTTCTCGAGCTTTGCGGGCCGCCTCTCTCGCCCGCGCAGCCATTAAGCACTTATCGAGGATTTTTTTGGCGATCGCGGGGTTCTCCTCGCAAAACCGGCCTAACCCTTCATAGGTGACAGATTGCACCACCGGCTTGAGCTCGTTGTTGACCAATTTGCTTTTGGTCTGAGAGCTAAACCGCGGATTGGTTAGCTTAACGCTTAATACGCAGACCAAACCTTCCCGCAAATCTTCGCCCGTGATATCCGGGTCTTTATCTTTAACCAGGTTGTTGGATTTTGCGTAATTCTTAAGCGCGTTAGTGAGACCAGCCTTAAACCCTTCAAGATGCATGCCCCCATCGGAGTTGGGGATCGAATTTGCGAAACACTGAATCTGCTCGGTGTAGGAGTCGGTGTATTGGAGCACCAGATCCACGAAGGCGACCTCGGTTTTGTCATCGACCTCGATCTCGCGCATGCCGGCGATCACAATCGGATCAGGATGGATTAACTGCTTCGTCTCTCCGAGCTGTCTTACAAATTGAGGAATTCCCTCCTTGTACAGAAAGACCTCGCGACGGACGGGATCTGTTCGTTCGTCCGTTAGAACGATTTCCAATCCTTTATTTAAGAAAGCTAACTCACGTAACCGCGTAGCCAGGATCTCAAACTTAAACTCTGTGGTTATCGTGAAGATCTCGGGATCCGGCAAAAACGTAACGAATGTACCGGAGAGCTGCTTGTTTTGGATTTCCCCGATGACTTCGAGTTTGCGAGTTGTTTTGCCGCGGGCAAAGGCGATGTAATAAATCTTCCCGTTTCGGGTGACCTCCGTCTTAAACCATTCGGAGAGGGCGTTGACACATTTCGCGCCGACCCCGTGCAATCCGCCAGAGAACTTGTAAGCGCCTTGCCCGAACTTACCGCCGGCGTGCAGGTTGGTGAGAACTAGCTCAATCGCGGGGATGTTAAACTTGGGATGGATGTCAACCGGGATACCCCGGCCGTTGTCTCGGACAGACACCGAACCGTCAATGTGGATGGTGACTTCAATGCGAGTACAAAACCCAGCTAGATGCTCGTCGATGGAGTTGTCCAGGACTTCAAAAACACAGTGGTGAAGGCCACGTTCATCGGGGTCACCGATGTACATTCCGGGACGCTTTCGGACGGCTTCTAGGCCCTCTAATTTATCGATTTGGGCCGCGTCGTAATTCGAGATTTCAGACATACTTACCGCAGAACGAGGTCCGGTTGGAACATGATAACACGGACCGATCAGGGCGAAACTTGAGCCTTTAGTGTACGCGGAGCAACCTCTTTTTGCAAGCTAGGAAGCATGCAACAGATTGTAGTTTGGACGATTAGGACCCGCAAGATTTTGAATGATTGACGCTTCTGATGGGCCAGCTGACATTGCCTCACTCTGACAAATGACGGAATATGATTTTGCGGTGATTGGAGGGGGCAGTGCTGGTTACGCCGCGGCAGCCACGGCCAGCCGGCTAGGCTTGCGAACCATCTGTGTCGAGGGGGGCCCTGAAGTTGGCGGACTTTGTATCCTCCGGGGTTGCATGCCAAGCAAGACCATCCTGGAATCGGCGAACCGGTTTCTCACCTTGCGGCGAGCGAAAGAGTTCGGGCTAAGTGCTGGCCAGATTGGCTATGATGCCGCTGTTATTCGGGAGCGTAAGCGCAAGCTGATCGCGGAATTTGCCGGTTACCGGCGATCGCAGCTTGAGGACGGAAAATTTGAATTTGTTCGCGCCCACGCCTCATTCTTGTCTCCGCACGAACTGCGGTTGGTAACCTTTGAGGGTAAAGAGACAGACGTCCGGTTTCGTTTTGCGCTGATTTCAACCGGCTCTGAGTTGAACGTCCTCGAAATTCCGGGACTGGCTGAGACCTCTTTCCTGCATAGCGATTTGGCTCTCGATTCAGATGTCGTTCCTCCTTCGGTTGTAATCTTAGGGGGAGGCGCGATTGCCCTCGAATTTGCGACCTTCTATAGTTCTCTAGGTTCCAAGGTGACCGTGATCCAGAGGAGCCCGCAATTCCTTAAAGAGGCGGATGCCGACGTCTCCGGCGCCTTGACGGAGGCCTTGCGGAAGCAAGGTGTGGAGATGATCTGCGAAACAAAATTGTTGAGGGTTGCAGCCGAGAAAGGAGAAAAGGCGGTCTATTTCCTCAATGATGGTGTCGAGCGACGAGTAGCTGCCAAAGAACTTTTCTATGCGCTCGGTCGACGACCAGCTGTTGCAGGCTTGGATTTGAAAGCAGCCGGAGTCGAGCTCTCGCCGAGCGGGGCGATCCGAGTGAACGACCGGATGCAAACATCTCAGCCCCATCTGTTTGCTGCGGGTGATGTAGCCGGGCTTTACGAGGTTGTGCATATCGCGATTGAGCAGGCGGTCGTGGCGGCAAAAAATGCCCAAAGATTACTGAAAGGAAAAGAGTTGGGCAGGATTGACTATCGACTCCATCTTTCTGCCGTCTTTTCGCATCCTCAGCTCGCATTTGCCGGATTGACGGAGCGCGAAGCAGTTAACCAAAACATCCCGGTTCGGACTGCGAGTTATCCATTTGCTGATCACGGTAAGAGTTTGGTGCTCGGAGAACCAGAAGGGTTCGTGAAACTCATCGTGCATGCAAAAAACGGCGAGATTCTAGGTGCAGCTGCGGTAGGTCCTGAAGCAGCCGAACTAATACACGAAGTTGTAGTCGCCATGCATTTCCGGGCAACTGCGTCAGACCTGGCTTCGATTCCTCACTATCATCCGACGTTAAGCGAGATCTGGACATACCCCGCGGAAGAGTTGGCTGACGCCTGATTAGTGAGAAGTGAGAGCTGGTTCCAAAGTAATCAGTAATCAGTGAAACAGTAATCAGTAAGTACTTGAGTCATAGCGTTCTCCTCGAACCAAAGTCTGTCGTGGTCACGCACGGATCGGCCGATAAACCCTGACTGATTACCGTGTTACTGATTACTGGTTACTGGCTGCTTCATACCACCCATCACTTCTCACCTCTCACTTCTCACGCGAAGCACGGCGCTGTTCTAAAATAGCTGTCCAACGGCAATTTTCGTTGCCGTTCAGCGTTGACAATCCAATCGGCAAATCCATAGTTGCGACCGTGCTCAAGAAGTTTATCCCCCAAAAGCCAGGATCA
>JAFAHI010000369.1 GCA_019237325.1 Verrucomicrobiota bacterium
AGATGGCCAACCTCCGCCGTCGGCGGCGATCGACCGTGCCGCCGTCTTGCGCCAAGGTCGGCGACTTTTTCCGCCCGGTGACGAAGCACTTTGTTGGCTGCAAGATAGCGGCGCTTGGGCGATTCCGTCCGCCCTTTGGCACCCGGCGCGCCGCGATGTGCCGTCGGGTTGGCGCTTGACTTTCTCTCTACGGCCCGGGTCCTCGATTGGTCCAACCTAATCATCGGCCGAGCGAAGCTCGATATTTCTTCAGGTTTCTGCGGCGAAGGGGTGTTGCTGCGCGAGGAGGACAGCGGCGGTGGAAGTGCCGCTCTCGCAGCGGGTTCCTCTTGGGCGAGAACCCGTGGAGCAAGCAACATGGCCAGAACTATCGCCGTGACATGCACCGGCAGGTTCTGCAATCGCGATATTGATGGAGGAGGCCAAACCGGCAGGTCGGTTTTCTGCACCGGCGGTATGCGCTCCGCTTAGTGATATGGGTCGGCGGCGTCCCGTAACCCATCGCCGAAGAAATTGAAAGCGAGCACCGTGACGATAACACAGGCAACGGGAAGCATCAGCCACGGATAAAGCGCCACCACATTGATGTTTTGTGCTTCATTCAGAAGCACTCCCCAACTCGTCATTGGCGGCCGCAGCCCGAGACCAAGGAATGACAGAGCTGTCTCGCCAAGGATCATCCCTGGGATCATCAGTGTCGCCGAGGCAATCAAGTGACTCATAAAGCTCGGCAGCAAGTGACGCCTTATGATGCGCGCGGGCTTCGCGCCCATCAGCACCGCGGCAGTACAAAAATCCTCCTCGCGCAACGAGAGGAGCTTCGAGCGTACCGCACGGGCAAGATGCGTCCACTCGATCATACCGAGGATCAGCGTGATACCGATGTACACGAGAACCGGGCTCCAGGTAACCGGCAAGATTGCGGATAACGCCATCCACAGCGGCAAATGGGGGAACGATTGGATGACCTCGATACCCCGCTGGGTCAAAATGTCGGTCCAGCCACCGTAGTAGCCGGCAATTCCACCGATCAGGATGCCCAGCGTAAAGCTGACAGCGACGCCAAGGAGCCCAACGGTAAGCGACAGGCGCGCTCCATAAATCATGCGTGACAAAAGATCGCGACCAAGCCGATCGGTGCCTGCCAAGAACAGCTGTCCGCCGTGAGCCGGGCACACAAGGTGCAGGTCGGCGGCAAACAAGCCCCAAAAACGGTATTGGTTACCGCGACAGAAAAAACGGAGCGGATCCCGTTTGTTGGGGTTGGGCGTATAGACCCGCTTGAGTGTATTCATATCGAGACGGTAGTCGTAACCGTAGACAAAAGGCGCGGCAATCCGGCCGTTGTCAAAAATCCGTATGCGTTGCGGCGGGGCATAGATAAAATCGGTGTTGCGTGTATCGAGGTCATAGGGGGCGAGGAACTCACAGAACAGTATTGATACATACATCGCCAAAAGAACTGCGCCGGAAAGAACAGCGACGCGGTGGCGGCGCAACTTCCACCACATCATTCGCCACTCCGACGCCAAATAAAAGCGCTCCTGCGCCGGCGTCATTCTCTCGACGGCATAAGGATCGAATTGAGCGTCAGAGACATAGTGTGGCAGCAGATCGGCGACCGGAGCACCCGGTCGATCTCGCGGAGCATCGTCAGCGAAGATTACGTCGGTCATTGGCGCCGACCAGCTTGCAACCGAATGCGCGGATCGAGCACCGCAAGTGCCAAGTCGGATATGAAAACCCCGATCACCGTCAGGAAGGCCATAAACATTAGAAATGAGCCGGCAAGATACATGTCCTGACTGCGCAGCGCATCTAGTAGCATCGGACCAGTAGTCGGCAAAGACATAACGACGGAAACAATCGCCGCCCCGGAGATTACATGCGGCAGGAGGGATCCGATATCGGAGATAAACGGATTGAGTGCCATACGTAACGGGTATTTAAACAACAACTTTAGGGGATGGAGGCCCTTCGCCCGAGCGGTCACGACGTATTGCTTTTGTAGTTCATCGAGCAGATTGGCCCGCAACCTACGGATCATGCTCGCCGTCCCTGCCGTCCCGATGACGATGACGGGGATCCAGAGATGCGCCGCTACCGAGATAGCTTTCGATAAAGTCCACGACTTGTTGATGTATTGCGGATCCATCAGCCCGCCGATCGATATTCCAAAATACACGTTGGCCAAGTAAAGTAGAACCAACGCTAATAGAAAACTAGGGGTTGCCAATCCTAAGAAGCCAAGCAACGTCAAAAAGTGATCGGTCCAACTGTATTGATGTGTTGCTGAATACACGCCAATGGGGAAAGCAACAAGATAGGTAAATATAATAGTTGTGAACGATACTAGAAAAGTCAAAAATAAGCGATCACCAACTACTTTGTTCACAGGTAAATTATAGGCAAATGAGTATCCCAGATCGCCATGGAGCAGGCCGCCAACCCAGTAGAGATACTGCTCCCATAGCGGCCGGTCGAAGCCATACTCCTTCTCGAGAAATTGGATTTTCGCGAGATCGCCCGGTTCTCCCGATTCCTGGAGTTCGGAGATGTAGGTGGTGAAGTAATTGCCTTGTGGTAAGTTAATTATGGTAAATATTACTATACTGATCGCAATTAGAGTCGGGATCATGATCAGTATCCGGTGCACGAGATAGCTGAGCATCGTGCTACCGAGAAGCCGGCGAGGCAGTCAACGAGGCAGATTTTGCC
>JAFAHI010000564.1 GCA_019237325.1 Verrucomicrobiota bacterium
GGTTCCTTGCTCATGATCGAATCACCCCGGATCACAACCGCGTTTTCCAAGCTGCCACCCCGGATCAACCCTTTGTCCATTAGCGGTTGAACATCCTCGTAGAACACAAAGGTCCGAGCCGGCGCGATCTCCTTCTCATAGATTTCCGGAGTGATCTCGGTGGAAAAATATTGGGTAAACCGCCCATCCGGTCCTACCTGAGTACAGGAGACGCGGAAACCACTCGAAGGGACCAGCGTCATTAGCGAGCCACTCTTCGTTTCCACATGGAGCGGTTCACGGATCTCGAACACCTTTCGCAGGGCGCTCTGCTCTTCAATCCCGCATCTGTTGATCAGCTCGACAAACGGAGCGGCGCTGCCATCACAAATCGGAGGCTCATTCCCATTCAGCTCGACCACGGCGTTATCAACGCCCATCCCGTGCAGTGCGGAGAGGATGTGCTCAACCGTATGAACTTTTACATTCCCCTCTCCCAGCGTCGTGGCTCGTTCCACCTGCTTCACGAATTCGATCTTCGCGTCGATAGTGGGTTCGTCCGGGAGATCAACCCGCTTAAATTTAATGCCGTAATCGACCGGGGCCGGTTTAAGCGTAACCACGACCTGCTCTCCGGTATGGAGAGAAGTCCCCTCGAGGCTAGCCGCTTTCGACAGCGTACGCTGGTTTGTAAAAGCCATAGCGGAACGTCCGAAGTACCATATTCACGCTCTCGAGGCAAATCGCTAGAGAAGGAAGAAAAATGTCACGCAAAGCCGCAAAGGCGCAAAGGTTCGGACTAAGCGAGATTAGCTGTTTCGACGTTTTCGTCCTTTTTGGGGTGGTAGCCGGGGGAACGGCCATGACACCTTGGCACAAGAAAGCGGGCAAGCGATATAGCGTGTTATCGGCCCCGGTCGTCACCTACCTCCTCCGAACCTTTGCGCCTTTGCGGCTTTGCGTGAGATTTTCCTTCGTTAGGGCGTTGGCGTGATAGACAGCCGCTCATCCGACACCACCGCGCCATTCGCCAGCCGAATAACCCGCTGTGCACTGGCGGCAATGGCTGAACTGTGGGTCGCAATCAAGAGCGTGGTTAAGCCCTGTTCTCCGATCCATTGGAACGCTTCCATTACTCGGATTGCATTCTCGGTATCAAGGTTTCCGGTTGGTTCATCCGCTAAAAGCAAACTCGGCCGATGAATCAAGGCGCGGGCAATGGCAGCCCGTTGCATCTCGCCTCCACTGAGCTGATGCACAAAATGACGAACCCGGTGTTGGAGCCCGACCATCTCCAAAAGCTCCAGTGCTCGTTCTCGGATCTCCTTCTCGTTGCGACCTTGCAGCTCCAAAGGCAAACAAACGTTCTCCAACACATTCAATGTCGGTAAGAGATTGAAAAATTGGAACACAAACCCCAGCTGCGTACGCCGATATTGCGTAAGGCCACGCTCATTGGCTGAGGTCAACGACCATCCATTCACGAGAATCTCCCCTTCATCCGGCTTATCCAGTCCGCCGAGCAGATGCAACAACGTACTCTTGCCTGAACCCGACTCACCCATAACCGCGACGAACGTTTTGTCCTGAATCTGCAAATCCACATTGTTTAACGCAACGACCGGACTTTCACCCTGCCGATATCGCCGCGTGACTCTGCGTAACTCAATCATTTTCCCTAAGACGTAGAACGGATTTAAACTCGCGCAATGGGGGAGTATGAGGGTGATTTGTGATTGGTTCTGCCACTGAGAATTTGTCATCTGTTCGGCACCTCGGCGGATCATACATCGCCGGCTCTTCCCTAGCCCAGTTCTTGCGAATATATTTCACCGGCATCCTACCCTTTTCACCCCTCACCTTCCACCAATCACGAATCACCAATCACCAATCACCTTCTCCCCCGCTCCTATCCTTTATGAGGATTCGAACTTCCTCGTCTGCAACAAAGCGGCCAATCTCTTAATCCATCCGAAGAAGCCGGACGGCCCAGTTACACTCTGGCATCAGCTTACCCAGTTGCTTGCGTTTGAGATTGCGAACGGAGGCCAAGTTTCGGTCATCACCAGATTAGACCGCGAAACGAGCGGATTGGTGCTAGTAGCGAAAACACATCTAGCAGCCAGGGATCTTCACACCCTGATCGAGCGGCAACAACTAACCAAACGCTATCTCGCGATCGTATGGGGTTGGCCTGACAAAGACGAATTCGAGGTGGATCAACCTCTTCTGCGCCAGGGAACCGTTGCTCCCAGCAAGATCTGGCTTAAACAATCAGTTCATCCAACCGGGTACCCTTCACAAACCCGGTTCCGTGTGATCAATCGTTTTGGGAACCCACACGGCAAGTTTGCCCTACTCGAATGCGAACCGTTGACCGGTCGCACCCATCAGATCCGGGTTCATCTGTCCTTTGCGGGCTACCCCATCGTCGGCGACAAGATCTATGGACCCGACGAAAACTGTTACCTGGAATTCATCGAGACCGGCTGGACACCCGCGCTCGCCGACCGTCTCCTAGTCGACCACCACGCCCTCCATGCCACTTCCCTGGCGTTCACGCTGGGCACAGAGAATTTCGCGTTCAGTTCTCCACTGCCGGAAGACCTTCGCACCTTCTGCCCGCCTGAAACCAAAGCTGAGGAATAGCCGCGAAAGAACGCAAAGAGCGCAAAGAAAAAAACAGACGAGCGGAAACGGCCTAGCCCTTTCTTTGCGTTCTCTGTGCTCTTTTGCGGCTATTTAAGCTCTTTTCCCTTTTGCGCCTTTTGCGGCTATTCCTGACTTCGCTCCTAGAAAATCAGCACTTGGTCGCCTTCGGTCACCTGGTGCAGGACCCTGGCTGCATCCCAGTTTGCTAAACGGATACAACCGTGACTCCCGGACCGGCCAATGGTATCGGGGCTATTGGTGCCGTGGATACCGATGCCTTTTTTGTTTAGGCCAATCCAGAGAATACCGACCGGGTTCCGCGGACCGGGAGGGATATTATAAAACTGATCGCTCCGATACCCGTGTTCGAGCATCGCTTCATCCCAACGAAACCACGGTAGCGTAGCGATCCCTACCACTTTCCAGAGACCGATCGGCGCTGGTAGCTTCTTCGATCCGGGCGTAATCGGGAACGAGCAAACCAGCTTGTCGCCGTCGTACACATCTAACATGCGATATCGGGTATCGATCTTGATCGTCCGCTTCGCATACTCAGGATTGATCGGGATATGCGGCTGCTCTCTGACATCTTCGATCTTGAATGGCGGCACATTCGGCACTCGAATCACATCGCCGGCTTTCAACTGGTCCAGGTTCTTATCCTTGTTGAGCTTGGCGATGAAATCAGGATCCGAGTGATACCGTTCGCCTAAGAACTCGGCGTTGGATCGATACAGCATCGCCTTCGTCTTTGCTTGTTCGGCCGGCTTAGAAGGAATATTTCCGACCTCTTTCAGATCCTGATCGGTGATCGTATAGGTCGTGTAAATCGGGAAAATTTTCGCGAGCTGTTGCTGCAGACCGCTATCGATTTGGCCCGTGGGCTTTTGCCCGTTCGCAATCTGGTACCGGACTAGGGCCTTCGCCGTGAACTCGCCCCAACGTCCATCGATCTTACCAGGACCAAACGAATGTTGGTCTAGGAAAATTTGTAACCGGGTCAGAATCTCCTGGGGCGCAGCCGGCTCGGCTCGTGGCACGGAGGGTTCCTCCGAGGTATTCGCCTCCGCAGGTTTCGGAGTCGCTGGCGCAATCGGATTGCTCGGAAAATTCAGGTCCGGTTTCGGGGTCGGAGTACTTTTCCCTGTCGGTTTCTCGGCTTGGCTCTCATCGACGACGAACGGCGTCAACGAGGCCGAAGGTGACGCTGACGGTTCCGGATCTGCCCCCTGTGAGAAAGCAACTGAAGTGATACCTAAAGTGCTGGCGACCAGCAACGAACGAATAACCATATCGAATGTTTGACCGCATGTCGGTTAAGGCGGACGGAGCGGGAGTATATCATAGCGCCGAATGTG
>JAFAHI010000664.1 GCA_019237325.1 Verrucomicrobiota bacterium
CAGGATTTCGCCGAGCAACTGCATCTGTCACGATACACTCTTTTCCTGCAAGACTACGGAGGCCCTGTCGGGTTCCGCATAGCATTAGCGCATCCGGACAAGGTTCAAGCGATGATCATTCAGAACGCGGTTTCTCACGAGGAGGGCTTATCGTCGCTCTGGGCGGTTCGCCGCGCGTTCTGGGAAGATCGAGCCGCGCACGAGGCCGAGGTAAGAACTAACCTTCTATCACTCGAAGCAACCAAGAAAAGGCATTTAGGAACATCACCTGACGTCTCCCTATACAACCCTGATCTCTGGGTAGACGAATATTATTTTCTGAACCAACCTGGGCAGGCGGATATTCAGTTGGATTTGTTCTACGACTATCAGAACAATGTTAAATCGTATCCCAAGTGGCAACAGTGGTTACGGAACCACCAACCTCCAATGCTCGTCGTTTGGGGCAAGTACGATACTTCCTTTACTGTCGCCGGAGCAGAGGCTTATCACCGGGATGATCCGCACGCCGAGGTTCATATTCTCGATGCGGGACATTTCGCGATGGATCTAAAAGCCGGGGAAATTATCCAGCTAACGGAAGCGTTCATGAAGAAACAGGGATTCTCGAGCGGTGAGAAGTGAGGGCTGGGGCAAGAACCCGTGAAAAGTGAAAGGTGAAAGGTTCGGAGGAGTCTCCGACTAGCTTCAATGTGTGTCCCGACGGGATCCGTTGGAATATCCCAAAGGGATACAAGGACTCAGCCTGGGGTTTTAACCCCAGGATAAGTCCAAGCCCGCGAACCCGCCCTGCCTGTCCGCCGGAGTTCCGGGAAAATGGGACGAAGGAGGAACAGGGCGGCCGAAGACGCGTTGTCGGCCATCACGTGATGTCAATACATCGGTAACCAAGCCATGACCGACGGATCTTTTGCCCCTTCAGGGCAAGGCGGTTGTTAAAACGGGTACCCGGGGTTAATACCCCGGGCTGAGTCCTTAAGTCCTTTCAGGACAAAAATCCTACTCCATCGCTCCCCGACTCCAACACTCCTCCACTCCGCGTGACTAGTTTCGAGGACGAGGACGACGACGAGAACGAGAACGAAGCGGACTTGCGTCCTTTTCTATTGCGCATCAACCCAGTTATCCGATCCCGACACCTTGACAGAGACATCCGTAAAGAACATGCGGAACGGCGCGCCATCCGCCGTCCCTTTATGCTCAGTGGAGATGAGGAGCGGCCCGGCCTTCTTGTATCCCGTCCACGAAACGATCACCAGGCTTGGCTTTTTAGGTCCACCCCGATGATAATCCATTTCCATAATTCGATGGTCCGAATCGGCATAGAGATCCCAGGTGTCGCCGGGCGTGTAGCCACCATCACCGGAATATTTTATTGCGATCAGATCCGCGGTACTCTGCGGATCGAGCGACGGTTTCTGCTGGCCCTCATCGGTGACTTTGGCGCTAGTGTCCCAAATCGCGTGCAGCGGGATGAGCAACCAATATTGATCGTTATAGAAAGACGGATCAACGACGGTCTTTACCGTATCGGTTTGGGTACTCGCATCTGAACGCTTATAGGTAACCTTCAACGGCTGGCCGTTCATATCTTTCCCTTCGAAAGTGATCGTGCCGCTCTTCGGGTCCCATTCCCACTTGTGAGAAATCGTGATAGTGCCAGCCCCACCATCAAAGGGTTTCACCGCCCCAGGAAGTTCAGCGTTCCAAGTGTAGCGGAGTCCCTCTATTTGGTCCCACGAATCGAGACCATAGGTCTTGGCCATCTCTTCTGCGGCCGGCGGCATATCCGCCGCTCTAGCGGTAGCCGCAAACAGAAGCGCCACCCCAGTCAAAGCCAAAAGGCGTAAAGCCGTTTTTTCCAGTTTCATAGCGATTACTTTTTTTAATTACTGTTAGTTGCACGCATCCGAGTCAGTCCGTTTGCTATCGGGCAATTATCTCAAAATGTTGAGGCAACGCCATTAGACGAAGGTATCGGTCGCGTTGTGTTTAGGGTTGGAGGCTAGAGTTGTAAGTTTTAGGTTGTAGGTTTTAGGTTTTAAGTTTGTAGCTCAAAGTCTTGTTCTGCGGCTTTTCCGTCGAGCGGCGGCGCCACAGGATAATTGCACCGGCCGCGGCAACGCATCCGTATTCCAGCAGCGTAGCCCAGCCGGGAAGCAACCAGGGGCGTCCAAGCGCTCGTAAATACCAAACGACATAAGTCGGGATTATGCTCACCGTCCAGACAATGATAGGCAAAGCAGAGAGCGACCGGAGAAACGGCAGCGTCCACAACAGATACCAGGGATACACGACTGGTGCGCACAGAAGCGAGCCGGCGATCGGCCAGACAAAGGCATCCGACGACAACACACCAGATCCGTTCCTCAGGCGAACCGCGATTACCAGACCCACGAATACAGCCAACGCGGCTATAAGCTGCGGAGCCGCTACTCGTTCGAGGAGGGCAAACATCGGATCATTAAAGCGGAAACTCTGCACATAGGTAGTGAGCGAGCCGATCGGAGTGGATTGGCCGTTTAGAAATGGAACGTATAAGAGTCCAACTACGATTATCGCGAGGATCCCGTCCCGGATACGGACACGTTTCCAGTAAAGTGGGACCAATACGATCGGCAGAAATTTCACCGAAACCGCGAG
>JAFAHI010000667.1 GCA_019237325.1 Verrucomicrobiota bacterium
GCTCGGGATCGACGAGGAGGTCATTTATCACGATGTGGAAGGAATGGAACATCATATCAGTCCACAGACGCTGCGCGCAATCGAGGCCTTAGTCTCGGCTCTCCAAGAAAAACCGGAGCTTTTGGCTCGGGTAAAACATCAAGCGCACGGCAATTGATTTGCCCGCTGGCGATTTGCTGAACAAGTGCAGTGCAACCAACCCTTCGGGTTGGGATCAGTTGGCTGATTTTCTGCGTTGCTCACTCCTTTCGTATCGGTTTTAGATATGCTCGTCGTTCGCGCCTTGAAAATCAGCCAACTGATCCGGCCATGGCCGGACGGTACGCCTCCTACTTATGACTCGATGCACCAGGACCAACATGAGCCGTGTTTCCTTAGCGATTACCTTTCTTGCCACTCTTTTTCTGGCCGGATGTGCTGAAGACCAATTTGCCGCTCAACAGGCGGTGTTAGCGCAAAGTATCGCGGCCGAGCAGCCGGGCGATTATTTTATTGGCCGGCGCTTGTATCGCCGAAACTATTTCTTTTGGGGTTACATACGGAAACCCCAGCAGCCTTGGAGCCAGGCGCAGCTAGTGATGTTGAACGAACAGAAGACCTTAGCGCCTGACCGCGCGGCAAATGCGATCGGCTCCGATAACAACATTGAATATCGTTTGAAAGGTTATTTCTCCGGCCAGACGGTGTACGAGCCGGCTTCAAATCGATTTTATCCCGAGTTTGTTTTGACCGGGTATCAGGTCATTTCCGGTAATCCACCTCAAATCTTTCGAGATCCGAATGCCACCGATCCGAATCGTTTGTACATCGATAAGCCAGAATAGTCCGGATTCCTTTTGCCACGTTACGAGTGCTGAGATATCCCGTTACGGAAGAGTAGTCAGTACTGAGGTTTCCCGGTAGCTTTCCGGTTTTCGGAACTGATTACTGACACACTGATTACCGATTACTTGGCGATTTGCGAAGATGCTCTCCAGGCATATCGTTCACTGGCCATGCCTGAAGCTGAGAAGTTCGAGCACTTCCAGGTGCTGAGTCATCCTGATGGGAGCCCCTGGGAACTGGGCCGGGGCGCCATGGGGGTGACTTACAAGGCATTCGATACCAACCTCAGGTGCGATGTCGCGCTTAAGGTAATTAATCCACAATTTCTTTCCTCTGATACCGCTCGCCAACGTTTCGTTCGCGAAGCTCGCGCGGCGGCTCAGCTTCGGCATCCGAATGTTGCGACCGTATTTCACCTTGGCCACTCCGGAGACGGTTTCTTCTACGTCATGGAATATGTGGACGGCGAAACCGTCGAGAGCCGGATACGCCGCGAAGGGCCGTTTCGAGCGGAGTTAGCTTTGCGTATCGCCCGCCAGGTAGCTCGTGCTCTGGTTGCCGCCGAGCGCCAGAAACTGGTCCACCGCGATATCAAGCCCTCCAACATCATGCTGGTTAATGAAGCGGAGGAGGAACATGTCTTAGTTAAAGTCATCGACTTCGGATTGGCCAAATCGGTGGGATCCTCTTCGGACAAGTCGGTCACTGTAACTTTAGGTGGTTTCGTTGGTACGCCACATTTCGCCAGTCCTGAACAACTGGAAGAACGCGAAATCGATGGGCGTTCCGACATCTATTCTTTGGGAGCAACCCTTTGGTACATGCTGTTGGGCCGGCCACCCTATGAGGGGTCGGTGGCCAGTGTGATTCATCAGCATCTAGGAACGGAATTGCCAGAGGATGTGCTGCATTCGTTTAACCCTAAGGTAGCGGCGGTACTGCGGCGAATGTTGGCTAAGCGAGCCGAAGATCGGTTCCAGACGGCCGTTGAGCTCAAGCAAGCTCTCGATGAAATACTGACAGATACGGAGAGCGCGGATCTTTCCGGGGTCATAACTCCGACGGATCCGGATGCGACTTTGGCGGGCGGGAGCTCGGGGGGTTACGCAACTGGCCAAATCATCTCGAACCGCTACGAAATTCTAGAGCGATTGCCGTCCGGTCTGTTCAAGGCTAAAGACCTGCAGACGAACCGGCTGGTAGGTCTTAAGCCATTTACGGCAGGTAGGTACGATGGGCAGCAATCGGAGACCCTTCGTGCCGAAGTTGCTAAACTGCGCAATGTTCACCATCCAAATTTAACCGCGGTCTACGGGCTGGAATCGACCGATTACGGGCTTTTGCTGGTCAGCGAATGGACTCGCGGCTTCACGTTCCAGGAGCTGTTGCGTTCTCGCGGAGAATTGCGCTGGCCCGAGACCTTTCGTTTGGTGCAACCGTTGGCCAAGTTACTCGATTTTTTAGCTGATCGAGAACTGTTACTCGGCTCGGTTGCTGTCGGGGATATTAAGATAGAACCGGCTCATCCGAACGAAGATCTCGACGCACTCCGAAAAGCGCCCGTGGAGACCTGGCCTGCATTCGTGGTTAAAGTGGACTCCTTAGCGACTGCTGGCATTCGGGGCTCGAAGCTGCCGGAGCCAACCGAGACTTTGGTTCGACTGTCCGCCGCTTCGGATTTGGTGAAAAACCCGGTGGGACCGTTGGCTCAGTTAATTTACGAATTGTTGGGCGGGGTTTCTCACTACGCTGATCCCGTGGCCGGCGCTCCCGCCAGATTTGCGCCGGTTCCGGCCCTGTCCGAGGCTGGGAACACGGTTTTGCGTCCGGGTATACTCGAGGCGGCCCGTTTCCCGTCAGCGGTAGAATTTCTGACCGAACTTGAGCGCGCAGAACTTGCGGTCCAACCGCCATTGTCTCCAGTGGTTGGCGCTGGATTAAACCGCCCTCACGAAATTGGCGCGCAAGAGTCTGCGGGCGTAGGGTTTATCCGCCCGAGTCCGGCTCAGCCAGACAAAAGAGGAAGCGATACGTACGCGGCTGTCGCGCCGACGCAGGTGCCACGCGAGCCAGAGCATGCTCATTTAGAGCAGGACGAGCCCCGAGCAGTTACCTCGCCATGGTTATTGCGCATCATTACAATCGCCATTGTTCTGTTTGGCTTGGGTGCGCTGGGGACGGTGGTAGGTGTCAGCTTCTTTTTAAATCGGCAGGCGCCCGTGCCCAAGCAGGTCACAGACGAAGGATTCGTGACGCTGGATACGAAGCCGTCCGGTGTTTCCGTGAAATTGAAGGGGCAACCAATCGGTACGACCCCTCTCGCCAGCTACCGTTTACCGGCCGGTAGGCAAACGCTTGAACTGCAATTTCCCGGCTATGTCAACAAGTCGGTCGACGTCGTCGTCACGGAAGGAACGATCAATAATCTCGGCTTGGTTTCGTTAGCTCGGGAAGCCGGACAGTTTGTTGTAAAGACAGACCCGCCGGGCGTGCCCTTTGAAATCAATAGTGCGAACCAGAAGGCGACTTCCGGGATAACTCCTTTGACAGTAGACAATATGCCTACCGGAAAATATCAGGTAACGTTTAAACGCCCTGGTTGGCCGGAGATCACTAAGGACGTCGAGTTGGCCCAAGGTGCGTCCGTTAACGTCCAGCAGACTTACCAAGGAGTAAAAGTCTCTCTTAAAAGCGATCCAACCGGTGCCACCATTTATTTAGCAGGAATTGCTTTAGGTCAGACTCCGTTGACTGCGAACCTGCCGTCGGGGCAAATCGAGTTAACATCTAAAATCGGCTCCCTGACACCGGTTACCCAACGTTTCGTTCCCGATCCGAGCGGGAATAGTGTGATCGAGTTCAAGCATACCTACGGATTGTTATCGATAACCTGCGACCGGCCTGATGCAGACGTCGTGATTGGTGGAGTCGATCTGGGAAAACCGCCGATCGAAGGCATTTTGCCGCCCAGTAAGCAGTCTGTTGAAGTGAAGATTGAAGGGCGTTCAGAGCAGGTTCGCACGGCTGATATCCAGGCCGGGAAACGAGTGGTGTTAGAATTCACGTTTGGAGGTGCACCTTCGGCCGAGTCTGCAGTTACTCCGCCTAACAATTCGGAAGCACAGGTGCCGCGGGCGAGCCCAGTGGAGACGCCGGCTAATCCAAGTGGATCTCCGGGCAACCCGACGAACACCGTCTTTGAAGGCAAACCCGTTACGAATACCGAGGCGAGCCCGGTTCCAAATGGCACTCCGCCATCGGTCGCATCTGCCAAACCGACTCCAACTTCGCGACCTAGATCAACACCGAGCCCCGTTTATCGGACCAAAGAGGATCGGAACCGCGCTAAAGACGAGGCTTACCGGAAATTGGATGCTCAGTGGGACGCCAAGAGGAACGCGATGAAGCAGGAAAGGAAGTACATCGATTATTGGATCGATCACAGTTCGGGCGAAGTGAAAGAGCAATGGAAATATAAGAAACAAGTTTTAGAAGATCGGATGAACCGCCTGGACGAGGAAAGGGACGCTGCGAAGAAACAGCTAGGGCGGCAATGGAATGGCGAGTAGGAAGGCGATTAGGCGAAATGGCGAATGGGCGAAACGGCGATGCGGCGAATGGCCGACGTGGCGAGCGCTGGTAAAAAGGCGAAATGGGACCGATGAGACTCATGGGACTTATGGATTCGCAGTCGCCTAAGTCCCATCTGTTCCCGCGCGTTCCCGGCGATTCCCATGTCCCAAGAAAGCCATCTAGTCGAGATTCTCTGTGCATTGAGTGATCATCATGTCGACTTCGTCGTGGCGGGCGGCGTTGCCATGGTCCTTCATGGAGTGGAACGAACCACTTTGGATCTCGACGTCGCGGTCTCGCTGGAACCAGATAACCTCCACAGATTTCTTGAGGCTATGACCAACCTCCGGCTGGTGCCTAGAGCCCCGGTGCCGGCGGAAATTATTCTCGATAGACAGAGCATCGACGCCTTAATCCGGGAAAAGAACGCGTTGGTGTTCACCTTCTGGAGCCCGCAAGAGCCTTATCGCCAGATTGATTTGTTTCTCACAAGAGAGAATAGCTTTGACGATCTGATCGCCGATGCATATCTGCTAGAAATTCGGGGTCGTGTGATTCGCGTCGCTTCTCGTCGCAAGTTGATCGAGATGAAAAGCCGCGTTCGGCCAGTTCGGGAGAAGGATATTAACGACATCCGTGCATTGACTGAATTGGAAGCGAAAGAACGCGACAATGAATGAAGAACTCGAAGCTAGTCTGGGTGTCCATCAGTTCATGAATCTCGAGTCAGCGGACTTCGACGGGCATACCGAGTTCGCTTCCATGTCAGCTGAACAGCGCCTGACTTGGCTTTCGCACATCGCCAGATTCGTTTTCGTGGCCCGAGAGGCCGTTGCCAACGCCGCTAACGAACGGGGTTGAACGCGAAACGGCGATTCGGCGAATGGGCGAAACGGCGAAAGAGCGCTTAAAGCGCATCGCGACGGGCACAGAGGGGGGACCTATGAAGTTCATGCGACCGAGAACCCATAAGTCTT
Source organism: Verrucomicrobiota bacterium (assembly GCA_019237325.1). Taxonomy (GTDB): domain Bacteria; phylum Verrucomicrobiota; class Verrucomicrobiia; order Chthoniobacterales; family JAFAMB01; genus JAFAVN01. Next base: position 5,376 of record JAFAHI010000667.1, read on the forward strand.
AGGAGTCCCATTCGGCCGATCGCCAGGCCTCGCCGTGTCGCCCATTCGCCGTTTCGCCTGCCCGGCGTTGATATTCCTCAGTTACCATGTCTTACTGGTCCGATGCTCTGCCCACGATGCCAGACAGAGACTGACGCGAATATCTGTCCAAAATGCTCGCTCGATTTTAAACTGTATTCTGAACTGGCGGCACTTCGCCACGACATTTTCGATTTGCGAGCGTTGGTAGAATCGCTGACCGGCGCGAAGGTTGAGAAATCTGCGACTACGCCCCCGCCTTTACCTAAGGGGGCTCCTGTTGCCGTCTCCCCACCATCGCCGCCGCCGGTCGCAGCGTCTCGGGCAGGTAAGCCTCGCACTTCGACAGAGGTCGCGGTAGGACAAAAGTGGTTTCTTGGGATCGGGGTATTCGTTCTTTTGCTGGCAGCCGGCTTTTTCCTCAAGTACGCCTTCGACGAAAAATGGATCGGGCCGGCTACCCAGGTGACACTCGGGTTCATCTTCGGCGCCTTACTCTTTATCGCAGGTGAAATCTGCCGGCGTCGAAAGTTGCGAGGCCTGGACATTGCGCTAGCTGCGGTGGGATTGGGTATTCTTTATTTGTCCGTCTACGCAGCGAACCAAGTCTATGCTCTAATACCAGATCCGTTGACCATTTTTGTTGTGTTGTTGGTTAGTGCGGTTGGACTCTCTGTGGCAGCGGTCTGGGATTCGCGTTTGCTGGCCGTTCTGGCATTTCTCGGCGGTTATTTAGCCCCAGTTCTAGATACCGCAGGAAGATCCGGCCACCTCCTTTTCTTCGGATGCCTGACTATTATTAATCTCGCCAGCGAAGGGCTAGCGTATTTGAAACGTTGGACTCAACTCTACTTTCTAGGAGCGCTGTTCAGCTGGGTGTTGCTCTTCATTTTCTGGGGAAGCCTGGAGTCGGAGTCGTCGATTGACGCGTTCGCATTCATTCAGTTTCTCTTCCTGATCTATTCTATCGCTCCGTTTCTGCGTTTGTTATTGCGAGCCGCCGAAGAGCGCATCCCATTGATCTGGGTTGCGGTTTTAAATGGCTGTCTCTGCTGTTGGAAATCGGATGAGTTGTTGCATTCGGCCAGATTACCGATCTCCTTGTTAACGCTAGCCTATGGCTGCCTGGTGTTATCGGTTGCTATCATCGTTTGGCGCCGCGGTGCCACCCGGGCTCGCACCTGGCTCGTGGTCCAAGGCATGATTTATCTCCTGATCGCTTGGACGGTTATCTTTTCCACCAACTGGATCACCTTCTTCTGGGCTGCCCAGTGCGTTGCTTGCTATTGGATCGCCCAGGAGGCCCGAGATAGGATCCTCCTCAGAGGCACCATCTTATTGGGATTGGTCACCATTTTTCGGTTTCTCATCTTCGACTTCGTATTGAGCGGATTCGATCAATATCAACAGGCAACCCGATTTACTGACGGATTACTGAGTCGATGGATCACGGGATTACCGGTCTGTCTCTTTCTGTTAGCGGTCGCCTGGTTAGCTTTTAGGGCTGCGAAGGACCCGCTGCAGCGGACGGTTTTTCGTTGGTTCGAAATATTTGGCTTAATTGGCCTTTTCGGTCTCTTGAATGCCGAACTCGAGCGTTTTACTTGGCAGTTCTTCCAGAAAGCGCAGCTTAGCGCTTACTCGGTCCTCTGGGTCTTCTGCGCTGCGGTTTTATTGGTAGGCGGGTTTATCTGGAACCGACGATTTTATCGGATTACGGCGATTGCTCTTTTATTTATTACCGTAGGAAAAGTGCTCGTGTTTGACACCGCAGAAGTGGCGGCCCCTTATCGGATTTTGTCCTGTGCGGTCCTCGGCGGCGTTTTGATTGGTCTTTCCGCTCTCTATTATAGACTTACACCTCGGTTGCTGGCGTCGACACCTCCCATCTCGTCGACAGCTGAACATTCGCCCCAACCACATTCAGAAATCGAGCCGACGGGCTAGCGTTTCCGGTGCCGGCCGTTGGGAATTTTTTACAGGAGGCTTCGACCTGAGCTCAGCCGAACGGTAACGAAGGCAACGAAGGCCTGAGGCTGAAGGGATTCCCCTCTGTTATCCCATGTTAAAATGGATATGCCATTGACTTAGGTCCAATTCCCTTCGTTCTCTTCGTTTCCTTCTGTAAAAAAGTGTTCGGGAATTGCTAAGCCACGGCATCACGAATTCTGGGTAAGGCGTCCCGGAGCGTGGTCAGGTTCTCAATCGAAATCACCTCTGTACCCTTCCGGATTCGGGTAACTAGTCCAGCTAGTACCTGTCCGGGACCTAATTCGATCAGCAGGTCACAACCGGCCTGAGCGAGCAGATAAGTAATCGTTTCTACCCAGCGCACAGAACCGGTGACTTGGTCAGCTAAAGTTTGCCGGATTTCTGCTGGCTCCTTTACCGCGGCCGCTCTTACGTTAGCGACTACTATCGGATCGGGAGTACGAATCGCTGCCCTACTTAGGATCGGTATGAGCTGAGTGCGCGCCGAGGCCATCAATCTAGAATGGAAAGCGCCGGCCACATTCAGGGGTACAGCTCGCCGTATTCCTTTCGCTTTGGCCAGACTAATGGCGGCCTGGATGTTGTCGGTTGCTCCCGAGAGGACGATTTGGCCCGGCGAATTTAAGTTCGCCACATCCACGTCGGTTTCCCGGGCAATCTCTCGGACCGCCGCTTCGTCTCCACCGACGAAAGCCGCCATTGTTCCGGTGGTGGAAAGACATGCTTCTTCCATTAAGCGGCTTCTGGCATCCACCAGTTCCAAGCCGGTGCCGAAATCAAAGGTACCGGCCGCAGCGTGAGCCGTAAATTCACCCAGTGAGAGACCGGCAGCGGCCTGAAACGTAAAAGCGCCCAGCTCCTCTTTTAGAACTTCCAGTAGAGCGAGTCCGTGGACATAGAGCGCAACTTGGCAATTAGCAGTTTTCGTGAGCTCCGCGATCGGGCCCACGAATGCGACCTGACTGATCGATCGTTGCAAGCGGCGATCAGCCTCTGAAAATAGGTTAGCGGCGGTTGCGTAGCTTTGGCTTAAGTCTTTGCCCATGCCAACCTGCTGAGCGCCTTGTCCTGAAAAAAGTAGTCCGATTACTCTGGGCATGGTCGAGAATGCTTTTCCTGCAGGCGTCTGTCAACGGTCACAGGACTAGCCGCGAGGTGGTGCTCGCTTTGGAAGCGTTACTACAAGAAAAGGAGCCCTCAATAAAGGTGTCTCTCCTACAGGGCAGAGACTAATCCGGTTTCTTGAAGAGCGCCTTTCCCTATCGAAATCAAAATCCGCTTCCCGTTGACTCCCGCCCCTTCAATGACATAGTTCGCCCTTACCGGCCTAGATTTACCTCTTGTCGCGCAACTTTGGAGGGATGGTAGAGCGGTTTATTGCACCGGTCTTGAAAACCGGAGACCCGAAAGGGTCCGTGGGTTCGAATCCCACTCCCTCCGCTCTTCAGTAATCAGCGCTCAAGTAATCAGCGGAAGCCCAGTCGGGCCCGGTCTGCTTACTGCTTACTGCTTACTGCTTACTGCCTTATTTGGCCCGCCCGCTAGCCTATCGCCCCTGGCAGTAAAATCCGCGCTTCGGTGAAACTTTTGCCGTCGCTCTCGACCGAGATACTGCCTCCTATCCTGGACAATTCTCCGGCCGCTCGAAACAGCCCTAGCCCGAATGCATCAGGGTATCTTCGGATGGTAAAGAAAGGATCAAAAATCCGCGACATTAGCTCTTTCTTTATTCCCGAGCCGTTATCCCTGAACCGGATAAGACAATTACCGCCTGAGATCGGCTCTAACTTGCAGGTGATCTTGTTTGCTCCTGCCGAGGAGGCGTTACGGCATAATTCATGGAGGATCGCGCGTAGCTTGTCTGGATCCGATTTCACGATCACGCGCTTCTTTTCCGGTTGAATCAACTCGATCGCGATCGGCGATTCCATTGCTGAGATCAAAGCCGCTAAGTCGACCGTGCTCAGGTTCACTTTACTGCCTTTGCAGGCGATCGCCGCCTCGTTCAAAGTCTGCGAAACTTGTTCGATGGCCTGCGTCATCTGCTCAAGAGCCTCGCGTATGTCCCGGGGCAATTTTTCGCCCATCAGCAGGAGACCCGCGTTTCCGGTCAAGACCGTAGTCACGTTATTAAGCTTGTGAATCAGGCCGGTAAGCAATGACGAGTAGTAGGGTGCAGAGTATGGGACGTCGGTATATACGGGCTTTTGTTCGAACTCAGACATACGGGACTCACTTAGCGATAGCGCACAACTCTAGAGAAAAATCGATAGACGGCGCAGAATGAGTGAGCTGGCCGACCGAGATATAGTCTACTCCGGTCTCAGCGATCGCCCGAACGGTCATCAGGGAGACCCCGCCGCTGGCCTCGAATTTGAGTCCGGGCCGGCGCAAGGCTACACACTTTCGGATTTCTTCGGGACTCATGTTGTCCAATAGAATCACGTTGACCGCTTCGAGGCGAACGAATTCGCGGACTTGTTCTATCGAGTCGGCTTCAACTTCGATCAACAACTTCGGATGTTTGCGCCGGATTTCTTGAATTGCTGCGGGAAGATCAGGATGGGCGAGCAGATGGTTATCCTTCACCATCACGGCGTCAAACAGACCCATGCGATGGTTGCGGGCGCCCCCGGCTTTCACCGCCGCTTTTTCCAAGGCCCGCAGTCCCGGGGTGGTCTTGCGCGTATCCAGGATCTCGGCCCCGCTCCCCGTGACGGCATCCACGAACTTCCGGGTAACAGTCGCCACTCCGGAAAGTCGTTGGATAAAGTTAAGAGCAACGCGTTCCCCGGTCAGAATTGAGCGCGTTGGTCCCGTGATTTCGAGGACCGTGTCACCGGGTTGCACGGAGTCGCCATCCTTTCTTCGAGGCGTAATTGCGATTTTCGGATCGATCTGATGATAAACCTCTCTAGCCGCCTCGATACCAGCTACGACGGCGTCTTCTTTCGCGAATATCCGAGCTTCGGATTGGTGATCCGCCGGAACTAGGAATGTGGAGGTCAGATCGCCAGGTCCGACGTCTTCTACGAGCGCGTTTTGAATAGGGTCAACGGGCAATGTCACCGGGCAAGAGTAACCCGGCGAGGAAGATACTCAACCAAGGTGAGAGATTGGCGTTGACGCGGCTTTGGTGGGACACACTTTTGGTGAGGCGAGGCTCCGGTACGTTTGCTGATCGGCCCAGAGAGACTCGCGTATACCGCCTCTAAGGGCGGTTGCGCCGAAAACACCGCCGAGCCGTGGGTCTATAGTGTGCCAGCCAGGGATATCGGTATTTTGGGAATGTCGTCTGGCCGTTCTTAAATCGTCGAGATAGATACACTATAGACCACGGCTCGGCGGTCGATCAGGCCTAACGACGAACTGTGGTGGCGAACGCCCGTCTCTCCGGAAAAATCAGCAAACTCGCGGGAGCATCGCCCCACCAAAAAAGTGCCCCAACAAGGCGGTTCCATCGCTACTCCAACCCGCTAAGGCCGAGCGTGAGCCTCGCCTCACCAAACATGGTGTTCGGGGGTGGCCGTGAGGGAGGCCGAAGAAATAAAACGTCAAAATATTATGTTGCTTCTTTAAGTAGAAACATATTATTGTCGTGTTATGAAAAACTACGATCTCAAGAGTGTCCCGTGGACCCGCTGGTGGGTACGGCTATGGCTGGCGAGCACGTCGTTAACTTTGTTGGTCAGCTCCGCCCAGGCTCAAACGTCCGGTGGAACTTCGATTGGTGGGTATGTTTCGCAACTAGTGCAGGGACTGAACCTGATAACTGCATTCGGTTTTATTGCCGGATGCACCATGGTGATTGGTGGCTTCCTCAATGCCCGGCGAGATGAAAACTGGAAGATGACGGTGATTTATGGAGTCGGAGTCGCAGGAGCAGTCGCTCTGATGAAGGCCATGTTCGGTTTGTTCGCTGGAACCAACAGCAGCTCGCAGTACATCGGTCAATTCTAACCTGGTGCGCCGGTCAATTGCTTCTCGGAACTCGCGATTATGAAAGGAATCACTCGCAAGGCTGGCTTGTGGAAGTTCCTGTGGATGGGCAGCCTAGTTGCTCAGTTCTAGGGTATAGCGGTCAAGTATTCGACGTGTTCCCGGCTCTAACCGCCACCGCCGAACGCCAAACGCCAAACGCCGAACGCTAACTCAGCCTATGGAAGAGGGACTAATTTATACTGATAGCCGGCCGCGGGCCAAATCGACGGGTCATGCCTTCGGGTTCGAAGGTAATCTAGGAATGGTCCTGATAGTGGCTGCCATGGTGTCAGTCTTCATCCTGACCATGCTGTTTCATGCAAACAATCCTTTGCCAATCCCAGCAAAGTTCGTGGTTGCGGCCCTGCCGACTCTGTTAGTTGGCGCTTACCTCATGGTATTTCGTCACCGGCGTCCGCCGCGTTACGACCTGGACCTGTTAACTACCTTGGTAAACGGCCGTTCCTTTCACGTTGCTAAACGTCAGCCCTTACATCCGATCCGGCACGCCCATGATTGACGCCATGATAGATGCATGCACCGGAATCGTCGATTTCGCTTCCGGTGGAAAAGGGAAACGCAGCAGCCGTGTTTCAAGGCTCGGTATGCCGAACGGTTTTTTTATTAACAATCTGATCTGGTTCGGAGACGGTGTCTCGCGAAAGACCGCAATCTCCCGCGGGTTCACCATCGAGCCGGGCGAAATCAATGCGTTTAGCGTCCGCCAACTAAATGCGTTGCACGAGAAGCTCCGGATCGTGCTGGGGATGCTCGGACAAGAGTACCATCTCCAAGTCCAGTGGAGTATTGATAGCGATTATCGGCGAGAACTTGAGCAATATCACCAAGAAACACTAGAACTTCGCCGCCGCGACCCGGTGCACGGGAGGTTCGGCGTGTTTGTCCGAGCCGAGCGGTACGAGCGCTATCTAGCAGCCATGCAAGAGGGTCGTCTTCGGCGTGAACGACTGAACCTGTTCTTTACCAGAGTCATCGATACGAAGGTCCCGATGTCCGGCGGATCAGCCATGGCTGATTATTTCGACGCGCTCTCTAAGAAGGAAGCTTTTTCGCTTCAAGACTTCGCGATGGGCGCGTTGAGTCGTCTCTTCTCGGATTGCCGGATCATTCCGATGCAGGATCAGGATCACTTTCTCTTCTATTACCGGTTGCTGAATCCCAACCTGCAAATAGGGGTCACAGACCCAATGGAACTGTTCGACCCTAGCGCATCGATTCAACAGAACTGTCTCCACACCGATGGCGCCGGGCTGTCGAGGCTACCGGGCGTGTCCTTGTGTTTCGATGGGTTCTATCACGCCATCTTTGCGGTTCGCCAATGGCCCCGTCGAACGTTCCCGGGAATTATCTCCGCTCTCACTAGCATGGGGTTTCAGGAGTACGCCATCACGATGAACATTTATCCAAAGGCGGTCGATAAAGTCATCGAAAAGGAAGAACGTCATATCCAGCGTTTGCAAATCGATGCTGCCTCCGAGCGCAAACAATCATTGGCCACGGACCTCGAAGCCAAGCAAGACAAAGTCACCGAGCTGCAGCAAGGCAAAGTGATTCCCTTGGGGTGTTTGTATGTTGTTCGGCTTTGGCATCGGTCGGCGGACGTTTTGTCGGCCAGGTGTGCCTCTCTGCGGAACGCATTCACCGCGATGGGTGGCGCGATTGCTCATCATGCCACTATGCCTGAAAACGCTCGCCAGCTCTTTTACCAAACGTGGCCTGGCTGGACCTACGGACGTTACCGGGCGTTCGATTTGCCGGCAGAAGACGCTTATCTGGCCGATCTGATCCCTTGGTCTGCCACTTTCACTGGTCATATCAAGGACGCGGAGGCGATTTACAACGGCGCACGGGGAAATTTGGTTGGGATTCGGACCCGGATCGGCAACACGCCGCAACATGGTGTCCTATTCGGAATGACCGGCGCGGGTAAATCCGTCGTTGTAAGTGATCTGCTCGCCCAGATCGGCCATCGGTTTGGATTCCGGCTCATAGTGGAAGAAGGCCTTTCTCATGGGGTCATGACTCAGACCCAAGGCTGCGAGCCAGTCGTAATCAGTCAGAATGGGGGCCTGACAATTAACTACCTCGATACGCATGGCTCGCCCCTGTCACCGATGCATCTCGCGTTCAGCGCCGGACTCTGCATGCTTTTTTGCGGGAATGAAGGTCTTGATGCCGAGCGGCGCGCGTTACGTCATGCGATGATCGTGGAGAACCTGCAACAGCTCTACACCGACGTGTTTACGGACTGGAGCGTTGCCAATGAAGGAGCGGCGGAGGAGTTGCGCTGGTTAGCCTGTGCCATCGACAAGTATTTGCGTACTCGGATCAAAGGGTCGCATTTCGGTTTCGACGACGCTTTCGCGGCATTTCGGGATTGGCAGCAACGAAACCCGGATGAAGCCAGCTCCTTTGTCGAGGAGCTGGGTGAACAGACTGTGGCTGAATTTGCCAAGAACCGGGCAACTGAAAGGTTGGTCCGCGATCTAGCGTTCGCAGGTCTGTCGTCTGCACAGTTTCCTACCCACAGCGCGCTGGTGGAACAGTTGCTTTATAACCCGAGGGGTGGGGCCCGAGAGAAAGAAGAATCTGACCGGGTTGGGAAACTGTTGCGGGGTTGGAGCCGAGATGGAGAAAAGGGTTGTTTGTTCGATGGGGTTAGCAATATCCGCATCGATGGCCGGGTGGCTCATTTCGAGCTAGGCCAAATCCCAGAGCATGCGGTCGAGCTGAAGGCCGCCTCTAACTTCCTGGTGGCCAACTATGGTCGCCAAAAGATCATTTCCATGCCGAGGTCGGTCCCAAAGATCGCCATCTTCGAAGAAGCCGCACGCACGCTCGATATTCCCGGAGGCACCAAGATGATCCAGGAATACTACCGCCAGATGCGGAAATTCGGCTGCAACATCCTGGCCGTCGTACAGCAATACGACATCATAAAAGATTCAGCGGTAAGAGGCGCGATGATTGGTAACTCGAAAATGTTCCTGATCACCGCTCAACAGAGTCGGGAAGATGTCAAAGAGATCGGCGAAGCACTCAGCCTTTCTCCTAAGACCATGGAGACAATCAACAACTATCCGTTACCGGAACTCATGGATCCAAGGGAACGCTTTAGCGCCTTTACCTATGTGGCCAATGATCGGCTGCGCCGGTTAGTTGGGACGGTGAAAAATGTTGCTTCCCGTGAACTGCTTTATGCCGCCGCCAGCGACAACGAGACGTTCGATCAGCGGAAAACCGCGCTTTCCCAGTACCGCGACATTGTCAGCGGAATCATTGAAGAATCAGGAGCCATTGCTTGTGCCAAGGAGGAATCTGCAACTGAGTCAATCTTATGAAGCGTCTTGGTCTGTTAGTCAGTTTAATTGTAGCTGGTTGTACCGTCGGTCCGACAGCGCCCAAAGGCCAACTAACTATGCAGGGAAGTGGTTCGGAAGCGTTAACCAACCAGGGAGATCCATTGATGGGAGCCGGAGACGATGTGCGAAAGGTGCCTATCGATTTCGCTAAAGGCTACGCGAAAGGCATTTCTGATGAAGTGAAGCGGAATTACTGGGCGCAACAAGCAAGCCAACGAACCAGTAAGACCGATACCGAGGGAGAAATGAAATACTACAATGCCACCATCCCGGAACATCAAGATCCGGACGGGGTAATTCGTGTCCAACGTGATGTGGTAATTCCAATCATTGAATAAAGATGAAAACCATCCTGAAGTCTTTGCTAGTGTTGATCTTTGTCGTGTCGGGCAACTACTCGGCTTACGCCATGATTAGCGTCTATGACGCGATTAATACCGCTGAAAACGTCATCGAACAGGTGGTCGACCGCGTAGTGCAAGCCGCCCAGCATGCGGAGGACATGGCGAAGTACGTGCAGATGATCGAGAACCAGACGCAACAGATCGCCCAGATGACGACCATGATCAGTCAGAACGTTCAGGCACTTGAGCGCTTAGGGAATCCGCAGACCTACATTAACATGCTGTCGCTCAACACGATCCTAGCGGACATCCAGCGGACCATGAATGGGGTGGGAACCACCGTTGCGGGGTTTCAGCAAACAGCGAACGGGTTCATGGCTTTAAAGTATACTGCCAACGGGCTGTACCAGGACCTCAGTCAGCTAAAAGATCAGTTTGGCAATCCTATTCAGTTTCAGTCTAACAATTTCACGAAGTTCGCCATGGTGCAGAACATGTACCAGTCATTTAACACCGAAATGACGCGAGCAAACCAAGCTTTGTCGAGCTTGTTGCAGCAGAAGCAACAGATCTTACAGCAGCTTAATTCGGCTAGCTCGTTGATCGAAACTGAGAAACTGAAATCGCAGCTGCAAGCAGTCGAAGCCAACATCAACAACGCGACGGCACGGCTAAATATGTATTCACAGAAGATAATGGTCCAACATGCAGCCAACCAGAACGACACCGCCCGAGTGCAAGAGGCGCAGAGAGAACAGTGGCAACAACAAGCGATGGCGGACGACATGTTGATGCAAGCGGCAGCTAAGAAGATGTTTGCACCAGCTAACCAATAAGAGTTCTACGTTATGCCCACTCCGTTTTCATCGATGCTGTCTTCTGTTTCCTCCTTCGCGAGCGGCTTGACGGCTATCGTGAGCGGAATGCAAAAGGTAGCCGACCAGATTGAGCCGATCTTCCTGTGCGTGGCGTTTGTGCTCTTGGTGTTCGGGACAATGCGCGGGTTTATGCAAAACGATCTCCGACACTTTTTTGGAAACCTTGTCCGATTGATCATTCTGGTGTCGTTGATTGGGAATTGGACCGTTGTCACCGGCATCGTGAGCAACGCCGTAAACGCAATCTGCAGCCTGCAGATCTCGGCAAATTTTGGTGCTCTTACGAATAATCAAACCATGACGACTAGTGCCAGGATGGATATTGGCAAACTGACACAGATACTTGAGGCTAAAGCTTCCGCCTCGATTACAGCGGCAGTTCAAGGTCAGAGCACACAGCCCGCAAATTCACAGACTCAATCGCCCAACGGATTGCAGCAATTCTTTAATTGGTTGAACCCGGTGAGCCAAGTGCAACAAGCCGGCCAAGCGGTGTTGCAGAACGCTCTATCGACTGTGACGCACGCATTGTGTGCGGTTCTGTATACCATTTTCTTACTCGTTCTCCTCCTTTGTGAGTTAATCGTAGTTCTGATGGAGGTGCTGCAGAACTGCATCCTCGTGTTTCTTGGCCTGTACGTGCCGATCGGTTTTGCTGAATTCTCCATCCCGAGTCTGCGCGGACAAGCAGAAGCATTTTTCAAGAGCTATATCGGTGTCCAGTGTTGGCCAATTGGCTGGGTTTTTGTTAACGTCGTTACGATTGCTCTTTGCCAGAATTTGATTGCGCCGAACCAGGAAAACCTCGGGCAGTTGCTCATAGCCATTCTTTGGTGCGTTCCGGTTCTCCTCTGGGTTGTGATTGGCCATATTCTGGCGCCTTTCTACACCCAAAAGATAGTGGTCCGCGGCGGCGCAGAACTGCAGGCGTTCGCCGGCGCAATGATTTCTGCAGTTGGTGGAACCTCTGGAGCGTTCTACGGAGGAGCGTTTGCTATGGGTAAGCGCGCCACCCTAGGGCTAAATCAAGGTATTGGCGCGATAAAGCACGCCGCTGCCAATGCGAGCTCTGGGGCACAGCGAAACAACAACTCTGGTAACGAAGGGAATAGTTCGAACGGCCAACCGAGGAGTGGAATTGACGACGAGCTTGGCGCCTTCTTACCCGGGTACCGCGTCATCGAAGAATCTGGAGGTTCGAATAGGGGAACTGCCGACAGAGCGCGTAAGCTAGGGGTTTGGGGGCTCACCAAGGCGATGGACGCTGGCGAGTTCGCGGCGAGGACAGCGGGCAATATGGCTAATACGTTGGGCGCTCTAGTAGCCGACGCGGGCGGTTACCGGATAGGATCAGAAAACTTCTCTCTCCCGAGGATGCAACGATACTCGCCGAATAGATCGTCCCGGCGCGCGGCAACCTATTTGAATCAATCAACTCCACAGCAATGGAATCCCGATCCGTCAGACCCGGACCAGTAAGTTTCCTAACGAGTGATGTGAGCCGAAGAGTTCCTTATGAATACGAGCCGCGAAAACGTCCAGAACTCGGTCGAAGACCGAAACGGTCCGACGCGTGATGAGACGTTGAGCGCGGTCTCGAACGAATCGTGGCCATCCGGTTCGAATGATGAATCATTAGAAGCAACCGAGGTAAACCGCGATCCTCGAGTTGAGTTCGCAATGCAACGTAATCGTGCGGCGAATCGGTTGGCCGCCGCCAATCGAACCAATCGGCTGCTCTGGATCGTTCTGATCCTATCCCTTCTCGCTCACGTGATTGTACCGATCTATCTGGTTACGGCGATGACGAAACCGGAAAAGGTCGCTCTTATGGACGGTACCGAGTCGCTGATTATTGCTCCTTTGGTGCCGGTGGAACAGAGCGATGAGATTTTGAATACGGTCTCCTATTGGGCCGCTAAGTCGTTCCTCGACAGAGGTCCACAGGGGTTCGATGCGCCCGACACCCTTAACCGGGTCT
>JAFAHI010000780.1 GCA_019237325.1 Verrucomicrobiota bacterium
TCCGCGATGCCTCGCGGGGTAGGCGACCAGACCCACATCGCTGCTCCCTGCTGCTACGCTCTGGTACACTTGAGCGGATCGGAGATACTCCACACTAACGTCGACCGAGGGATAGGTTCGCCGGAAAAGCTTCAAGCTTCGTGGCAATTCGTGGAGTCCGATGCTGTGCACGGTCGCAATGATCAGGTTCCCGGAAACGTGGTTTTTCAGCTCTTCCAAACGGTCGCCCAGGGTCTCGTAGGTCCTGAGAATTTCTTGGCTCGCTTGAAGCAGCGCTTTCCCTTCCGGGGTGATGGAAAAGTTTTTGTTCCGGCGCCGGATCAGGGCGGTCTTGAACCTTTTTTCCAGTGCTCGGATTTGCTGGCTGACGGCACTCTGAGTTATCGCGTTCAGTTCGGCCGCTTTAGAAAAGCTCGCGGTTTCCACCAAGTCGCGGAAAATTTTGAAGGTTTCGATCTGCATCAGCCTGGACCGCTCACAAATCTGTAACGGATTCGTGAGCGGTCCAGGCTATGGCAGAATTATCCGGGTCATGCCGGACAATTCTGCTGTCTAATGAGAGATTGTAAATACTATGCTTCTAGAACCTTTTTTGTACCAGGCGTTTAGAGAGAGGCTGAGCCTCTCTCTAAAGGCTTATAGTCTGCATCGCTCGCTAATGCGGGAGCATTGGTGAGCGATGCAGACTAGCGAAAATCTTTCAAAGGTCCTTTCGGCAATTAGTGATTCCGCTCGTCAAGCCGGTCGTTCATCCGACTCGGTCTCCCTAATTGCGGTGAGCAAGACGCACCCAGTTGAAGTAATCCAGGAAGCCGTGGATGCCGGGCAATTGATCTTTGGTGAGAACCGTGTCCAAGAGGCTCAACCAAAAATAACGGCTCTGCCGGCCAAGCTGCATTGGCATCTGATCGGCCATTTGCAGAGCAATAAAGTTCGCCTGGCCCTTACGTTATTTGAGCTGATCCACGGTGTAGATTCGCTTGAGCTCTTGGCTCATATCGATCGCGTCGCGGGCGATCTGGGATTGTTTCCGCGCGTACTGTTACAGGTGAATGTCGCCGGAGAAGCCTCGAAATTCGGTTTCGCGCCAGGCAAGCTGTTGGGGCTTGTTGAAGAGATCGTGAAGTTTGACCGGGTCCAGATTGAGGGTCTGATGACGATCCCGCCATTGGCGCCCGCTCCTGAGCATTCGCGTCGTTATTTTGTCGCCCTTCGCGACTTGCGTGACAAACTGGCCACAGAATGCCGATTCCCATTGCCGCAACTTTCGATGGGAATGAGCAATGACTTCCGAGTCGCGATCGAAGAGGGAGCGACGATGGTTCGCGTGGGTACGGCTATCTTCGGGGAACGGCGGGCGGGGAGGTGAGTGGTGAAAAGTGAAAGGTGAAAAGTGAAAGGCGATCGGCCACGTCCAGAGCGGAGAGGCGTTGCATTCGGCGTGGCAGCTCGAGCGGGTGTCGACGCCGACAGACATGTGCAGCTATTACGCTCGAATAGACGCGACTCCGTGCGGCAACGGTCACGCGGTGTTATTCGGGCACGCAATAACGTCACGCCGAGCTTTACCAGCTGACCACCTTTCACCTTTCACTTTTCACCTTTCACTTTTCACCTTTCACTGCTGAGTCCCACCCCACGACTCGTCGCGTGAGCTCCTCCAGTGGCCATGGCCAAAAGCGCAACATTTCCAGGCACGTACTACTGATGCCCGGGTGCAAGACCGATAGACGCGCCAACTGATTGATCCATAACCGTCCGGTGTACAGCTGACGATGTCGCTCGGCGTACCGGTGCCGGAAAGAGGGGCCCTTCCTATGAGATTCGATGATCGATTCGGCGGCTAGCAATCCCGATTTCAACGCGTAAAAAATCCCTTCACCGGTGAAGGGCTCGACCACACGGGCGGCATCCCCAACATAAAAAAGGGTGGGATCATCGGTTTCGACAGGTCGGCGGAATAAGGGTGCCACCGTGTTCCAACGCTGTTCCGGCGCAAGTCCAAAACGCTCAGATATCCGTGAGCGCAGCTCCTCGATCTTTTTAGGCCGCGCCACGATGCACAAATTAACTGCCCCTTGGCCTACTGTTCCTACACCCATATATCCAAGGTCGTTGAGCTCCAGAGCGATATGCAATGGCCGGTCAGCGGAAAAGTAAGTCTGGCACGCGACCCGGTCAGTCTTAGTCCGAGGGAAGGCGCCCAGAAATCGAGCCACGGACGAATTTCTTCCGTCGGCAGCCACTAAGAATTTCGTCCTGGCCTGCCGGCGACCCGTCTTAATTAACCAGCCGCGCTCGACGCTGGTGACCGGCTCACCTTGCCAGATTTCCGCACCTGCTTTCTCTGCGTTCAAGAGTAGCGCGTGGTCCAGCACGCTCCGTCTGATGCCCGTCTCGGGCGGACCGGCGTTTGGAAACCGATGTTCGATTTGGCGTCCGTGGATGTTAGTGAAAGCGACCCATTGTAAACGAGCGGAAGGCAACCCGGCGATCTGCTCTGCGACGCCGAGCTGATCAAATACTTCCCAACAGCCCGGATTGAGGCAATCTCCGCAGACTTTCTCCCTAGGGAAAACCGCTCGATCGATCAACAAAGTCTTTAGCCCGGCTTTGGCGGTGAACGCAGCGGCGGTTGAACCGGCTGGTCCACCTCCGATCACCGTCACATCCCAATCCGTCATACAAACACTTCGCCGATCGCATCGGCCACCATCCTGCCTGAACGGCTCAGGCTGATGGTGCCGGCTCGGCGTTGAAGATATCCTGCGTCCTCAAGGTCCTGAACATTCGCTGACCATGGCATCAATAGTTCCTCGGCGATTCCCTGATTCATTCTCAGACCGAACACGATTTTCTCACTAAGCCGTGTCTCCAAACTTAGTGACTCAGAAAATGAGTGGGCATTCCCGCCACGCTCAATTTGCTCAACATAACTGCTGGTGTTCGAAATATTCTGCCAGCGATGGCCGGAAACCATGGAAAACGCGGAGGGTCCGAGCCCAAGATAATCATTGCCGCTCCAATAAGCCAAGTTGTGCAGGCATTCCTCGCCCGGTAACGCGTAATTCGAAATCTCGTATTGAGAATAGCCGTAGCGGGTTAGCGTATCCATTGTCATCTCGAACAGGTCGGCATCTTGGAATTCGTCCTGCGAAAGCTGCCCGATAGCGAGCTGCCGGAAAAACTCGGTGTCTTCTTCGTAGGTTAAGCAGTAGGCCGAGATATGTTCCGGGCCCAGATTGATGGTCTGCAAAAGCGATTCTTGCCACTGAGCGGGAGTTTGCCCAGGGATACCGAAGATCAGGTCCAGGTTGATTCTCCTGAAACCGGCTTGGCGCAGAATCTGGTACGATCGGAGAGCTTGCGTAGCCGAATGAACGCGCCCAAGCCTGGCCAGTAAATCGCTCTGCCAAGCCTGTACACCCATGCTGATCCGGTTCACACCCAGCGACAAAAGGAGCTCCGCTTTCTCTTCCGAGACGGTGGCTGGGTTCATTTCGAGCGTCCATTCACGCAAGGCGCTCAGGTCCAGCCGGTCCCGAAGTCCGCGGATCAAATAATCAAGTTGCCGGGTCGATAATGCCGATGGCGTTCCGCCGCCAAAAAAAATAGTGTGCGGTTGAATCCCAGCGGATCCGAAGGTGTCCAATTCCAGCAAGACTGCATCGAGGAAGGCCTGAGTTTTATTCCTGTCCGACGCCTCCTTATAAAAACTGCAATACGGACAAACCTTCGGGCAAAACGGAATATGAACGTAAAGATGTCGCACCAGTTTCAGGTTAGAGGTTTTAAGTTATAGGTTTTACGTTATAAATCCGAGGCGTGGGAGACGCTCTGTCAATGTTCCGGCTGCAACCTAAAACTTATAACCTAAAACCTAGAACTTAAAACTTGCGAGTCCTCGTCAAGGTATCCCTAACCGCCGTTTTTGCGACGACGTTCTGCTATGGCGCCGAGAACCAAGCGCCGGCGGCGCCTTTTCCGACCCCTACACCCGTGCCGGGCCGCTCCATCGTCGTTCGAACGGAAAGCCCGGACGCGATTTTTGATTACAAGACGAATAATTCTGTCGTAGCCAGAATGGTGAACGACGTAGTCATGTCCGTGACCGGCGAAGGCAGCGTCGCTGCTGCCTGGGCGTCTTTAGTAAAGCCGAGCGATATCGTCGGCATCAAGGTTTCCGCCAACGGAGCGCCGCTTTTCAGCACCAAGCCGGCAGTAGTCCAGGCAATCGCTAACGGTCTCAGAGAAGCCGGAGTGCCCGCAGAGAATATTGTGGTTTGGGATCGAGAAGAGGAACTCCTTAAGAAAGGTGGTTTTCATTCGCGGGTTGGTGATTACCGGGTGCTATGGTCAGAGGGCAATTATGACCCTCAAGTCGCCCTCAGTTCCCCGGTAGCCGGCCAATTAATCTTTGGGGATTTGTTTTTTGTCGGAAAGAACATCCCCAATCTCAAAGACGAGCTCAAATTGGATGACAACAAAAAGAAGGGACTGCCGGCCAACATCAGCAACGAAAGCCATGTCAGTAAAGTCCTGACGAAAGTAGTGACTAAAGTGATCAATGTGCCGGTCCTGGCCGACAATATCTATTGTGGCCTTTCCGGGGCACTCTTTAACATGACCGTGCAAAACGTCGACAATTGGCGTCGTTTGGTTCAACCGCCGGATTCAGGCGATCCATCGATTCCGGAGATGTATTCTGACCCGAGGATCAGTCAGAAGATAGTGCTCACTATCATGGACGGGTTGATCGGACTCTACGCCGGTGCCCCCATCGGAGATGCGAACTACGCTATCCATTTCGGCACCATTTATGCCAGCAAAGACCCGGTTGCGATCGACGCGGTCGCTTGTAAACAACTCGATAAATGGCGGGTCGACGCCAAAATGGATCCGGTTTCTAAAACAGCGAAATACGTCGAGACCGCTGCTTCGATGCAGTTAGGGAACGCTGAGCTGAATCGAATCGAGGTTCGAGACGTAAGGTAAAAACCATTCACAACCAGGCCACAGAGATTCGAGAGAAGAATCATTCACAACAAGGCCACAAAGATGAGAGACAAATTCTCCTTTGTCCTTCGCGGCCGTCCTCCGAAAAATCATTACGTTGCCTCCAGGCGGGAAACGCGCGCGTGACTCACTTAAATCTCTTCGTCCTAGAGTCCTTCCGTATCTGATCTTTGCGGCCTTTGTGGCCTCGCTGTGAAATTTTTCCTTCTTCGAACCTTGCTGTGAAATGATCAATCCCGAACTCTGGCAACTGCTGAAGGGCGTTTCACGCTCGTTCTACCTCAGTGTTCGTTTTCTCCCGAGTCGCATCCGGCCGGCCATTGCTTTGGGATATTTGTTGGCCAGGGCCAGTGACACCATTGCGGATGCGAATTCGCTCGCCGCTGCTGATCGCTTAAAAATCCTTAACCAACTCCGAGCACAACTTTTCACTGTGGATCCCGGTTTACAGCGTGGTCTTAAAGAATGCGCTCAACAGCAACCGGATGGTGCAGAACGACAATTGCTGGAACGAGTCGAAGAGATCTTAGCGTGTGCTCGCCAGTTGCCCCAGAACGATCAAGACCTGTTACTGGAAGTCCTCGGACACATCATGCGGGGTCAAATCCTGGACATAGAACGATTCGAACTTGCGTCTTCACTCCGTGCCTTGCGATCACCGGAAGAGCTCGACGAGTACATTTACCTTGTTGCCGGGTCCGTCGGCGAGTTTTGGACCAAGCTCTGTTTGCGGGCCTGGACTCCCTATGCGCGAGTAGACGGCAAAAAAATCGTTACCCTGGGGACCGAATTCGGCAAAGGGCTGCAACTCGTTAACGTCCTCCGCGATTACCCGCAGGACGTACGGCTTGGGCGTTCTTATCTGCCAGTTACCGGAGCCCTGTCCGAAGACATCAAAGTGGCCGAACCGTTGTTTGAAGAGTGGCGTGGCGTTGCCCGGCATTACCTTGAATCCGGAGCTCAATATGTTCGAGCGATCCGCCCTGTCAGGGTGCGGTTCGCGTGTGCGTTACCGGTCCTGATCGGGATAGAAACGCTCGGCAAAATGAAAACCGTCCCTCCGTTCGGGCAAAAGATAAAGGTCTCTCGGGGCCGGATCTATTGGTTAATGTTGCTCTCCCTGCTTATCGCCGCCGTCCCCGGCTGCGACAAATTCGTTCTAGGTTCCAAGTTGTAGGTTTTAAGTTTTAGGTTGCAGGTCGCGTAGCGACTTCGAACCTCGAACTTAAAACTTATAACCTAAAACCTTTCACTTCTTGTAGAGGCTCAGCGTGATCAAGAAATCGATCGCGTGTTGTAAACACTCATCCTTTAACTGCGCATTGCTGGTCTTGCCGGCTTCCTGCTCTTCATAAGTATCGAGTTCTGGGTTAGTGCCGCTAACTAAGGCCGATTCATTTAACCGAGGTCGTTCTTCGTCGGTAATGAATGGATCGAGAGGGCCGGAGTCGCTCTCGGTTAGAACTTGATTTTCAACGTCTTGCGGCACGTTGACCGCGATATCCGGGACTAATCCGCCCGGGAAAATTAAAGGCAGACCTGCAATCTGAACTTCGCTTTCTGCGACAGAAACTTGCAGGTTACCTAATGGCTCAGTCTTGTATTTTACAGCGCGACCCGCTGTTGTTTGGCCGATCAGTAACGCCCGATCCTTCGTTTTCAGCACTCCGGCGATGACCTCGGCTGCACCCGCGGTTTGCCGATCAATCAGTACCGCGATTGGCCCGTGATAGAGAGGGGTCGATTGGCTTGCGAACTTCTTTGGTTCGGCTCCCTTTGTGACCAGATTGAAGGTTGGTTCACCGTTGCCGACAAACCGGCTGACAATGCTGTTTGCTAAATTGTAGTCGGAATCTTCAGAGACGGTGCGAAGATCGATAATCAAACCTTCCACGTTTCTTGATCGTGATTCGCCGAGCGCGGTGTCCAGTTGCGTCAAAGTGTTATCCTTCAATGTCCCCAATCGGATATAGCTGAAGCGATTTGACACGACATCGTAGCGAAACGGGCGCACGGGGGTAGCTCGGGCGAACTCAGATTGCGTCTGCACCCGAACGCCAGGGCCCAACTTTGCGAGCAACAATTTGATGGCGGCCTGGTTTAGTTCGTCGTTGGTTAGCGCTTGCGAATCGACATAGTTTGTTCGCAATTTGTCGAGGATCTCTTTTAACTGGTTCACATCCAGCTGATCGATCAGGCGGGATGACCCAGATTGAGCCGAGCTTGCCGGCGAGGCGGCCGGCGTAGGCGAGGGAGTTTCCACTGCCAGGGCTGCGGAGGTTAGTCCGGCTAGCAATACAGAAACGGCAACAGCGTGCATCATCTCTTTAAATTGTAGGAAGCAATAGCCGCATTTTGCACTTAGTCCACCTTCGAGGTGTTTTCTTCTCTGTGGAGCGCTGCCTTCCCGCGGCCGCGGGACGAGGCCGCCCGGGTCACAACCCATGGAGGGAGCCGCTTTTAACCGTTCTCCGTAACCTGAGCTATTCGCGCAAACAACCGTCAGTATTTTTAAGAAGTTGTCCAGCAGGCGGCTCCCGGAAACGTCCCACGATGTGGTTTGTTGTTAACCCGTTGCATTGAGACAGAACGAAGTGAATCGCCGTGGGTCGTAGGGGCGCCAGAAGACGTTCGCGGGAGCCGCCTGCTCGCACAAGGCCAACCGATGAGCGCGGGGTTTCAAAAATGTGCGAGCAAACGGGGCTTGGGTAAAAGCGGGCTCCCCTCCAAGGTTCCGACCCAATCGGCCTTGTCCCGCGGCCACGAGAGAAGGCAGCGTTCCACGATCCCCCTACCTTTCCCCAATATCCCGCCGGAAATAGCAGCCATCGAATTCAATCATGCCGGCGGCATCATAGGCCTTTCGGCGCGCGCTGAGAACTGAATCGCCTACAGCGGTAATTCCTAATACCCGGCCGCCAGCAGTAACAACGCGACTTTCTTGTTCTCGGGTTCCGGCGTGAAAGACCAGCACATCCTTTAAAGCGGCGACTTCAGGCAACCCAACGATCGGTTTGCCAGTCTCGGCGCGATCCGGGTAACCTCTCGACGCTAGGACCACACAAACGGACGCCGCCGAGCTCCAGTGTGGCGTGACCTCGCGCAACCGGCCGGCCATGGTGGCCTCTAAAAGTTCCACTAGGTCGCTGGAGAGTCTCGGAAGCAGAGCCTGAGTCTCAGGGTCACCGAATCGGGCATTAAACTCTAGCACCACCGGCCCGCGCTTTGTGAGCATCAATCCTGGAAACAATAGGCCTTGGTAAGTGATTCCCTCAGCTTGGATCCCGCGCAAAAAGGGCTGAAGTATGTCTCGTTCAATAAGGGCAAGGTCGCGGGCTGAGAGCGTTTGGGAAGGGCTAAACGCGCCCATCCCACCGGTGTTGGGTCCGTGGTTGCCGTCGTAGAGCGCTTTATGGTCCTGGGCCGTAGGGAACAAACAATAGTTCTGGCCATCGACCAGCGCATGGACCGAACACTCAGTCCCCTGTAAATATTCTTCGACTACGACCCGGCTTCCCGCCTCGCCAAATAGACGCTCTTCCATCATCCGGCGGATGGCTTGTTCGGCCTCTTGTAGATTGTGGGCGATAACCACCCCTTTGCCAAGCGCCAGCCCGTCCGCCTTTATCACCGTTGGAAAACCGAAACTTTCCACAGCCCGAATCGCTTCATTGGCGGAATCGCAAACCGCAAAACCTGGACTGGCAATGCCGTATCGAGCCATGAATTCCTTGGCAAAGCTCTTCGATGATTCGAGACGAGCGGCCGCTTTAGTCGGACCGAAAATCTTCAGACCAGCTTGTTGAAATTCATCGACGATTCCGTTTGCCAGCGGGTTGTCCGGTCCGACCACGGTCAGATCGATCGCCCTATCTACCGCGAACTGTTTAAGTTGCGAGATATCATCCGCAGGGATCGCAACCGCGGTCGCGAACTCCTTAATTCCCGCGTTGCCGGGCGCGACATAAACACCCGTCACGCTCTCGGACTGCTGGAGCTTCCAGGCGAGAGCGTGTTCCCGGCCACCGCCCCCAACAACTAAGACTTTCATTGTCTAACGAACGGCAGGTACAAAAACTGTGGTCTCGTCCGGCAGGTCCTTAGGCTTCAGGATGAATTGGTTAGGAACCCGTACCACATGGGACTGGCGTGACAACCATTCTCCTAGACCGCGGAGAGGTACTTTTGACGAATAGGCCGTCGAATACATCATCGGAATGATGACTTTCGGCTGTAACCGCTCGACGGTGGTCTTGCGCATCTGATCGGTAAAATTCTGTGGACCGCCAACCGGCAAGAACAAAACATCCACGTGCCCAATATTGATCGCCTCCGTCGGCGTGATCGCATCTTCGATTGCGCCAAGGTCACAGAAGCGGATCCCATCCATAGCCCAAACGTAAGCGACATTCAGCTTGGTCGTAGCCGACAGACTTTCTGAACTGGTTTTTACTCCGCGGATTAGAATGCCGTTAGCGCGATTAACGCCGCTTGCCATGGAGCTTCTCAGGATCACCGGCGATCCAGACGCTAGGTCGGTAAAGTTTGCGGTCTCGTCCTCATGTGTAACGAAGATAACATCGGCAGGCACCGTTCCTGGTTTCACAGGATAACTTAGGACCGCGGGATTAAATGGGTCGGTTAAGACATTGAGCCCGAGAGACGATGTGATCAGGAAACAGGTGTGCCCGAGATACTGGATCGTAACTTGTCGCGGGCCGGCGACGTGTGCTTGTTGTTGTCCTTCGCGTTGACGGCGATGATGGCAGCCGACCAGGAAGACGATAGGGAGGAGGAAAAGGATGCAGCGCCGCATTCGTTTTTCTGTGAGAGAATAAGTGCAGAGACTGGCACAGGGGGACAACGCCGTCAACGCCGTCATCGCCGAGAACTTGGAGCGCTGTCTCGCTGGCGAGTCCTTGGCGAGCATTTTCAAACCCCGCTGCGCGGGATGCAATTCTAGGAACGAACATGAAATATACAGAATGCGTGTGGCCGGATACAACAATTGCGGGAGTTAGTGCAATCAGACGCCCAATCCGATCAGATGGATTTTCGGCCGGAACAGATGAACGGCCGCTGGCAGATTCAGTACCCGCTGGCCAATTTCGCGTGGGAAGTCAGTGACAGTAATCAG
>JAFAHI010000784.1 GCA_019237325.1 Verrucomicrobiota bacterium
GGCAGTCCTTTTTCCGGCCAAGCGTATTTGGCAGGCGTCGCGCCCTTGAGCGTATCTTCAATGATCTGTTCCCGAATCTGAGCCGGAAGCGAAACTGCAGTAAGGACATTCGGGATCAGGAATTCCACCGCTTCCCGCTGTTGATAGCCTCCGATCCTTTGATTGCGTTCAGCTTCGGTCAGGTTAATGGGAGTTGGAGGCGCTGGCGCGACTAAGATCAATGCCTCCAGGCCCTCCGGCCGCTTGGACGCCAGCAGCTGAGCGGCCTTGCCTCCCATCGAGTGGCCAATCAGAACGTAACGCCTCAGTCCTAACGATCGGATTAAAGCTTCCGCGTCGTTGGCCAGGTCTTGCATGCTGTAACCCGTCTCGGGTTTATCGGACTCACCCCAACCCCGCTGATCATACGCAACACAACGAAAATCGGTTTTTAACCTATCAATTACTAGTTCCCAGGTACGGGATGATCCGCCCCAATAATGGAGAAACAAGAGTGCCGGTTCTCCTAGGCCTTGGTCTCTGACGTTTAGCTGAATACCATTAATCTTTTGTTTCATGAATGAGTCGCTTTGGAACTGTGACATGCACAAACTAAGTAGTTCTCCCAAGAAATCATTTGGACTTTCGGCATTCGTCCTTACGAGCGCCGATGTGATGACGAATTCTTGACCATGAGATGGTCTGAGAGAATAGACCAGGGTTTTAACGCTGGGTTAGTTTTCGCACGGTAAGGTGCCCTGAAAGTGGCACCCTATTGTCGGACGTGTGGATCAACGGTGCCAATCTCCAAACGATGTTTCCTCGGGCGCCACTTTCAGGGCGCATCTATCAACGCCGTAACCCAGGGCTGAAGCCCTGGGCTGTTCTGTCAGACCATTTCATGGTCAGGACAATTCGCAGAGCGATCTTACCTTACACGTTCGAAATAAGCAGCAACTTCCTCCCAATCGTTCACACGGGTGAAACGCCTCTCATAAATGTTGTGGTGCGCGGTGAAAAGAATTCCCGTTCCGGAAAACATTTCCAGGTTACGCGGGTTGTCATCGATCAGAAAGTCAGCCTTTAGAATCCTCTTGCTGCCGCAGAAGACGTAACTTCTATCGGTCAGAAACGGCAAGTATTCCTGAAGCCAGAGATACCGGTCATAGAGCGATACGGGATGATCCATTGCTGAGGTTGCGACAAAAATATCGAACCGGGTGGAAAGCGATTGCAGAACTCGTTGGGCATCCGGCATTACCGGTATGTCGCGGCTAAAACCGGGCTCATCTAGACAAGCCTCAACCGCTTCTTTTCGCTCCAGTGGCACCGCATCCCGGATTTGCTTTCCGCGAATTTCCTCTTGAGAGAGTTCGACGCCATAATCTGCACGGTACCGCACCAGGCGCTTCGACACCGTGTCCGCGGTCACCTCATCGAGATCAACCGCAATCGTAATGCGACTTTTTCGATCTCTATCCATATCGTCCTCCGCTCTTACTCGTTAACAGTCTAGAAAGCCTTGGTCGATATCTTATGTGATTCCCAAGACTTGGCTGGTAAGCTGTTGAAAGAAGGCGATTTTGCTCTGCGGTTGATGAAGCGATGGGATTCCTAGCTCCGTAGGAGCGAAATCTTTATAGCTCCAACCAAAAGAAATCAGATCAGCTCCGTAGGAGCGACATCTGATCGAGAAGCCTTCTATGCCGCTCCTAGCGGAGCTCCTGCTTTCAACGTTACCGTTGCTATAAAGATTTCGCTCCTACGGAGCTGCTTTTCCGAAAGCCTGGGCCGTGTTTCCCAGTCTCCGGTTGCTCCTCCTTATCCTTTTGGCATTCAGTACCGGTCCGGTGAGGCCGAGCGGGGTTGCGATAGGTGCAACCTTTCGGCTGCGCGCGGAAGCTTTAACTCCTCGGCAGCGGCAATGCAGTAACGCAAATGACGCAATCCCAACTCTTCGGTTTCGACCCCGTATGTTTGTCCTGGCTGAAAGCTTGTTATCGCGAACGAAGCTTCTCAAACTCCTCCTTCGAGATCTCGTGAACCTCGAAGTTGTCTCTGGGTAAGCCGGTGATTTCGCTGGCGTATGCAAGAGCGGCAACCGGGCTTTGGTTCACGGTAACGGCTTTTGCTTCCCGATCACCTTTTCGGCAGGTCTTGTAATAGTACTCAATTCCGGGGTCAGGGTGGAGTGATGGCATATGCCTGAGTAGTACTCAGATGAACACTATGTGCAAGCACGGATTTGAACGATCCGCAGGCCTTGGATGCCGCTCCTGACGGAGCTCACGGTGTTTGCATGGCCACGGCTATAAAATTTTTTGCTCCGATGGAGCTGATGATTGTTCCAATGTGGCTCTGAAAAGGTTCTCGCGCTCCGGCACAAGGTGTGTTTCGGTCCAACTTTAGCCGGGCGGCCCTAGTTGCTTCTCGCTTTCAAAAGAAAAATCCTATGGCCTTGGACCGGACGACGAAAGGGGTTTTGCTCGGCTTTGCTTCGTTTGCGGTGTTCTCCTTTAGCGACGCATGCGTCAAACTGATCAGAGGAGGCCTACCCCCTTATGAGTCGGCGTTTTTTGGTGCCGTGTTTGGTCTAACCATCCTGCCTTTTCTGCTGCGCAAAGGGGATCGTTGGATCGATATCCTTAGTACAACTAGCTTGCCCCTTTGGTTAGTCCGGTTTCTTGCCTACCCCATGGGGGTGATCGGCAGCGTGACCGCTTTTACCCACTTATCGATGGCGGAGGCTTTTGTGCTGATCTTTTTGCAGCCAGCTTACATCACGGTGATGTCAGTCTTTTGCCTGCAGGAACGGGTCGGTTACCGGCGGTGGAGCGCCGTGGCGATCGGTTTCTTGGGAGTGCTGATTGTCCTGAGGCCCGGGTTTCGTCCGCTTTCTATCGGACATCTTGGAGCCCTGTTTGCCGGTCTTGGCGAGCTGTCTCCGTAGTGGCCTTCCGAGCCGCCAGAGGTAAGGAAAAGAATATTTCCTTATTCGGAGCGGGAATCCTTGGTGGAATCATCGTTTGCGGCCTGTTGTCATTTCCGCACTTCCGGCCGCCCAGTGGGGATCAGTGGGCGAAATTGGCCCGCTACGGCTTCCTGGCCGCTGTAGCCAACGTGTTGACCATGTGGGCTGCACGTCAGGCGCCGGCCGCGTATATCGGCCCGACCCAGTATAGTCAAATGATCTGGGCGATCTTGCTCGGGTATGTCTTGTTCGGCGACACAGTCGACCTGACTATGGTTGCGGGCATCGTGCTAATCGTCGCTTCGGGGCTTCTGACATTGATACGTGAAAATGTGCGGGGAACACCGTTGCCTCCGTCGGTCGCTGGCGAGCGGCATGTGGCCGCGGCTTTGGTTCCGGAAACCGGGACTGTTGCCCAATCCGATTCGCACAGTACGGAAAGGTCACAAAGATCACAAAGTTAACCCGGCCAGCCACCTACCCATCCCGGGCCGCATTACTCCGCAAGATCGTTCTATACGGGCTGCACAGAAGTGACAAAATAGTTGCTAGACCGGCTGTGGGTGTAAAACACCCGTAAGACGGGATGGAGTTAAGGATCGCTAATGAAGCTCGCCCAGACACAACATTACGATGCGCGCTATATTCAACACCTGTTCGGAAATCCGTTCTTAGAAGTACATTTTGGGAATGGCGTCAGCCACTTTGAGGACTTACCGTAAACTAACCTTCGAGCATTAACTATTCTTGGGGTGATCGATGCAGATCGCACCTGCTATGAACTCCACTGTGTTAACACTCATTCAAGAGCTGGAAGAACTTGGTCGTGACCGCGATGCCAAGTAGAAGGTTCCGTCCGACCGAATCACATCCGCCTGGGCGGAGACGGCTCCTTTCTTGAACGCATTCCAGGCAGTAAACGGCCTGGCTAGTGCGCCGTGGAAGCGCACATCACCGCAGGTGAAAGTCCTGCATTGTTAAACCGTGAAAGAACAAGAAGTACAGAGTAAGGGCGTCGCTGCGAAGC
>JAFAHI010000037.1 GCA_019237325.1 Verrucomicrobiota bacterium
TGAGCTTGGCTTAATCCGGCAAATGTTGGCCAAAGGGATCAACGCGCCGGTCACGTCTAGTGCGGGCCGGTTATTTGACGCTGTAGCAGCATTGGTCGGAATACGCCAGCAGGTGACTTTCGAAGGACAGGCCGCTATGGAACTGGAGTCGCTGATCGAGCCTGAGGTTACTGCAGTGTACCCGTTCGAGCTTGGTAATAGCGCTCCTCAAGTCATCGATTGGGCGCCAATGATCGGCGAGATTCTCGTCGACTTAAGAAAAGGGATTTCGCCGGGCACAATCGCCGCAAAGTTCCACAATACACTGGCAGAGATCATCGTCGAAGTGGCGCGGCAAGTCGTGACTCCAAAGCTAGTACTGACTGGCGGATGCTTCCAAAACAGATATCTTCTAGAGCAAGCCGTTCAACGTCTCTCCCAGGCTGGTTTTAAGCCGTATTGGCATCAGCGTGTTCCTCCGAATGACGGCGGTATCGCGCTCGGACAAATTGCGGCTGCTGCTCGGGTTAGCTACAGGGCGGTTGCCACCGAAGGAGTTTAAATCCGATGAACCTGCTCTACGGCCAGATCGTCGAGATAGCCTCTGAAGATGGAATGCGGGTAGGCAAAATCCGGATCGCCGGCGCTTTCAAGAAGGTGTCTCTGGAACTCTTAGGAGAAGCTCAGATCGGAGATCGCGTCCTGGTTTGCGACGGTATCGCACTTAGCAAGGATGAACCCGTTGAACCGCCTC
Organism: Verrucomicrobiota bacterium; assembly: GCA_019237325.1. Classification (GTDB taxonomy): domain Bacteria; phylum Verrucomicrobiota; class Verrucomicrobiia; order Chthoniobacterales; family JAFAMB01; genus JAFAVN01. Next base: position 734 of record JAFAHI010000037.1, read on the forward strand.
CGCTTTCCGAGCAGCCCTTCAGCACTCCAATACTCCAGTACTCCAACACTCCGCCCGCCGGACTCCAGGCTCCGAACGAAGCCCCAACGAGCCCGGTCCAAGGATTTTCTGAACCAAACCTATGTGTCTAGCAATCCCAGGTAAACTCATTGAAATCTCGCATGACCCACAAGGCGTAAGAATGGGAAAGGCGAATTTTGGCGGCATCGTCAAACAAGTCTGTCTGGAATACACACCGGAAGTGGAGGCCGGCGACTACGTCTTAGTGCATGTCGGGTTCGCTCTGGGCAAGGTCGATGAGGAAGAGGCAGCGCGGACTTACAAGCTCCTGGAAGAAATGAATCAGTTAAGCGAGCTCGAGGTCCCAGACCTTTGACGCACTACCCTTGAGGCTGCTTATGAAATACCTCGACGAATATCGAAATGAAGAGTTGGCGCAGAAGGTGGTCGGCGAAATCCGTCGTATCGTGACTAAGCCATGGGTCGTAATGGAGGTTTGCGGCGGACAGACTCATACGATTGTTAAATACGGGATTGATCACATGATTCCACCGGAGGTTGAACTGGTGCACGGCCCCGGTTGTCCGGTCTGCGTGACTTCTTTGGAAATGATCGACAAAGCGCACGCGATTGCCCGTCGCCCGGATGTTGTTTTTACGTCGTTTGGCGATATGCTCAGAGTACCGGGATCCGATGGTGACTTGCTGGTGCTCAAGTCCCGAGGCGCTGATATCCGGGTGGTCTATTCGCCAATAGACGCTCTTAAGATTGCTCGAGCCAATCCAGACAAGAAGGTCGTCTTTTTTGCGATCGGATTCGAAACTACGGCCCCTGGTAACGCGATGGCGGTATTTCAGGCCCGGAAGCAGGGAATCAAAAATTTTTCAGTCCTGGTATCCCATGTGTTGGTGCCACCGGCAATCGCTTCGATTTTGCAGTCGCCATTCAATCGCGTGCAAGGGTTCTTGGGTCCCGGTCATGTGTGCACCGTAATGGGCTATCGAGAGTATGAGCCCATCGCGGAGCGCTTTCACGTTCCCATCGTGATCACTGGGTTCGAGCCGTTGGATATTCTCCAAGGTGTTCTCATGACGATACAACAGCTCGAACAAGGTAAATGGGACGTCGAAAACCAATATCCGCGGGTCGTAAAGCGAGAAGGAAATTTGATGGCGCAGGATCTGGTGGATCAGGTCTTCGAGATTGGCGATCGGAAATGGCGCGGCGTGGGTTCTATCCCAAAGAGCGGTTACAAGCTCCGTTATGAATTTCGGGATCATGACGCCGAACGAATTTTCGAGGTCGAGGAAATCGATACTAAGGAACCAGAGATCTGTATCAGTGGTTTGGTCTTGAGAGGGGTAAAGAAGCCGCACGACTGTCCCGCATTCGGTACGTTGTGCAATCCTGAACATCCGCTCGGCGCGACCATGGTGTCAGCCGAAGGCGCCTGTGCTGCCTATTATGCGTATGGGCGCCATTTGCAGCAGCCCAACCAACGAAGCGAAGCCAAACACAAAACGGTTGAGGAACCAGTATGAGTGCGATCGATCAGAGCGCGCCGGTTATCGACAAAGCCAACGAAAGCTTTCGCGATAAAGTCATCCGCAAATGCAGCGAAAGCGTCGAGATGAAGGAAAAGTTCTTCAACAAATACGCGGACTCTCTGGATACCATGTCGCGGGCGATGGCGGCTCGGTTTCAGAAGGGCGGCCGGCTCTTTGTCATGGGCAACGGCGGTAGTCTGTGTGATGCGCTGCACATGTGCGTCGAGTTCAATCATCCGATTATCGAGAAGCGAGCTGCCTTCCCGGTGATTCCACTCATGACGGATATCGCTACCATGACCGCGATTGGTAACGATCTCGATTTCACCCGAGTCTTTGTTAACCAACTCCGCTTGTTGAGTCTCCCGGGCGATATCGCCATGGTGTTCAGCACCAGCGGCAAATCGCCGAATTTGATCTACGCGCTTCAAGCCGCCCGAGAAAAAGAAATGATGACGGTTGCTTTTGCCGGCAAAGATGGCGGCCGATTTCCAAACCTCGCGGATTATTGTTTTATAGTCCCGTCCTACAGCATCCATCGGATCCAGGAAGTGCACGCCACGGTCGTACATGTTGTCTGGGACCTGGTTCATATCGCCTTAGGCGCGGAGGATGTAACTTAGTTCGTCGAACGCGCCTCGCTCTCGAGACCTTATTCCGAGTAGAGCGCACCTTTATGACCCTCCCAATCACCAATCCCGAATCACCAATCACCTCTTCCTCTCCCTCTTCGCTCATGGGTTCCTGCCCTATTCCGATATCCGACTATCGGGAAATCGTCTTGGCGCATGGGAGTGGGGGGAAGTTGAGCCAGCAATTGATCCAGAAAATAGTGGTTCCCCAATTTCGCAACGAACTGCTAGAGCCGCTCCATGACGGCGCGATTTTTTCTGTCAACGGCGCCCGGCTAGCGTTCAGTACGGATTCTTTTGTTGTTAGCCCGATTTTTTTTCCTGGCGGCGATATCGGGAAACTGGCGGTGCACGGTACCGTCAATGATTTGTCCATGTGCGGCGCTCGGCCGCTTTACCTCTCCGCCGGATTTATCTTGGAAGAGGGAACCTCAATGGAAGATTTCTGGCGGATCGTCACATCGATGCGTGTGGCTGCCGGGGAGGCCGGAGTGGCTTTAGTCACTGGCGACACCAAAGTGGTCGATCGAGGGAAGGCGGACAAAATCTTTATTAACACTTCAGGGATTGGTGTAGTGCCCGATGGCGTCGATATCGCTCCGGGTCGCGCCCGAGTCGGTGACAAAGTGATTTTAAGCGGGGAGATCGCGGTGCACGGAATGGCGATCATGTCGGTTCGAGAGGGGCTAGAGTTCGAGACCCAGATTGCCAGCGACACCGCTCCTCTAAACCGTTTAGTCGAATCCATTCTGGCCGCGGCTCCGGATGTTCACGTGCTGCGTGACCCGACTCGAGGCGGTGTCACCAGCGCTCTGACTGAGATCGCGCAAACCGCTAAGGTGGGCATCCGGCTGAACGAAGCTAAGATCCCTATCAGCGAAGAGGTGAAAGGCGCTTGCGAAATCCTTGGGCTCGACCCGCTTTATGTCGCCAATGAAGGGAAACTTTTAGCGGTTGTGCCGGCGGAATCCGCCAGTACAGCGCTAACCGCGATGCGGATACATCCTCTCGGCTCCAACGCAGCCATCATCGGTGAGGTGGTTGCGGATCATCCGGAGTTTGTAACCATGAAAACACGGGTTGGTGGAACCCGTGTTGTTGACATGCTATCCGGAGAGCAACTTCCGCGGATTTGCTAACGGCAACAGCGACAGCTTTGCGGCCGGCGCAAATGGTAGCCGCCAAAGTTGAGCTCAATATCCGCGTTGGCAGAATGGTTGGCGCACTCTACGCAAAGGTCTCCGATTTCTTGATCTTGATATTTTAATGCCCGGTAGCCGCCACAGCAGTCGCAGTGGCCGACCAAGTGATGTCCGATTTTCGTGATAACTACACTCATTTCCTACAAACTCCCCAAGGCATAAAAGTAGCACATCGCGTGCCGAATCAATCGCTCGTTAGAATAAGGTTTTTTGTCCCTTTGGGACGAAACACCGAACTCCGAACACGTCCCAAGATGGGACCTCACCCGTCTCAATCTTGAGCGCCCGTCCTATTCCGAAGTCGCGCTAATGGACGATTCCATGCGGTCAAAGCCTTTAATCCGATAAATGACAACAGACCCAATCCAACAGACAACGAAGATCCCGATGATGACGAACCCCAGGGTGCCAAAATTATCGTTCAAGTTACCGACCAGATCCCAGACGCCGCCGGTCAGCTTTAGTTGATCTTTCAAGAGGCCGATCGCCTCGATGCCTCCGATAAAGAGAGCGATCACCACGGAAACGAAAGTAATGGTCAGATTGTAATAAAGTTTACGGACCGGTTTTACGAATGCCCAACCGTAGGCGCCGGTCATCAGAATCCCGTCGGTCGTATCAACCAGCGTCATACCGGCAGTAAAGAGCACCGGAAAGACGGCCATTGCCTGCATGGACAGACCTTTGGCGGCGGCTGCCGCGGAAATCCCGAGAATAGCAACTTCAGTAGCGGTATCGAATCCTAGCCCGAACAGCAAACCGACAGGGTACATCTGCCAAGGATGCGCTAGCATCCGGAATAGCGGCCGGAAGAGCCGGCCCAAAAAACCGCTTCCCAATCGGGTCTCCGGGTTTTCGTTATGACATCCTCCGTTTCGGCGCGCTTCCTGAAACGTCCTCCAGACTCCCCGCAGTATAACCAGGTTGATGAGTGCAATCGCCAATAGAAAGGAGGCAGAGATCGAGGTGCCGACGATGCTCCCGATCTCTCGAACGGTATCTAGCTGCCGCTGAAGCAGCATCGAGGCGGCCGCATACACAACTAATGATGCAACCACCACAATGGTGGAATGGCCGAGTGAAAAGTAAAACCCTACGGTGACCGGGCGTTGACCGTCTTGCATCAATTTCCGGGTCACGTTGTCAATCGCCGCGATGTGATCGGCATCGACCGCGTGCCGGAGACCAAATGAATAAGCGAGAAGTGCCGTCCCCAGCAGGAGAGGCTTTTCGCTGAAAACCAGCGCCGGCCAGATCCAGGCTCCGATGTTGGCCAGAATCAATCCGGTGTAAATCGCGACCACTCGCGTTTTGAAGCCGTGTGAGGATGCTTGGCTCATCGAGAATGGATTGACTGAGATGCGGAGCGAAAGCGTGTTTTTTCCCGCTGGGCCTTACCTACGAACCGATAATTCAGGATAGCCTAGGGCGAAGCCCCAGGAAAGGAGATAAGAGCGATCAGCGCTCAAAGAGCGGCTCTATATGTCGCTACCCGTGTTATACGCTAGGCCCATCGGCGGAGCTTGGAAAAACAGCTCCGTAGGAGCGAAATCTTTATAGCAACGACGGCATAAAAGACGATCAGCTCCGTTAGGAGCGGCATAGACGGTGGTTTTGATTAGATGTCGCTCCTCCGGAGCTAGTCCTTTTTTGCGGCCGGAGCTATAAAGATGTGGCTCCAACTAGCCGCGTTTCAATCGCGCGCCTGCGGGACTAAGGCTGATAGTCAGCAGGTGCTGTCTGATCCTGTGCCGGTTTGCTAACTTGATTGAACAAAGGAGTCAGGACTACGGCCACAATTAAATTTAGCAACAGGCTGTAAAGCGCGCTGTATCCGGGAAACGTCCAGCCGCCAAGTTGTAATGGAAACGTCGCACTAAAGTTCATCGCGGCTGCCATCCAGGTCCCGCTAACGATACCTGCCGCCCAACCAACTAACTGCGCCCACGGATTGAGCCAGCGGGTATAGGCGCCGATTAATACAGCCGGCAATGTTTGAATGATCCAGATCCCGCCCAGCAATTGGAGTTGGATTGCATATTGAGATGGCAAGAGCAGGATAAAGATCAAAGCACCGAATTTTACGATCAGCGACATCCATTTTGCCATCTGCGATTCCTGTTTGTCGCTGGCGTCGCGATGGAAGAATTCGCGGTAAATGTTGCGCGTAAACAGATTCGCTGCTGCAATGGACATGATGGCTGCGGGCACGAGCGCGCCGATACCGATGGCAGCGAAAGCTACGCCCACAAACCAGGAAGGAAACGTGTGCAGCAACAAAGCCGGTACTGCGAAGTTCGACTTAAAGGCCTTAAATCCGTCGGCGAATTCCGGCAGTTTATCGATATCGAGCGCGAATGCCATCAGTCCAAGCAGGGTCAACAATCCCAGCATGAACGAATAGGCCGGCAAGAGAGCGGCGTTCCGCCGAACCGCGCCTCGGCCGCTGGCGCTAAGGATACCGGTAATCGAGTGAGGATAAAGGAATAAGGCCAGAGCAGAACCAAGGGCAAGGGTGGCATAACCACTGTATGCGCCGGTGCTCTGGCCATGGGGTACAGCCAGGAGTAATTTCTGTGCTGGGATCGCCGCAAATATCTTCCCGAAGCCGCCAACCTCGATTGGAATAACGATACAGGCCGCCAAAGCCGTGATGTAAATCAAAATATCTTTTACGATCGCGATAGCGGCGGGGGCTCGTAAACCGCTGGAGTAGGTGAATGCGGCCAGAATGATGAAAGCGATGATTAAGGATACCTCGCCTAGCCAGCCTTCACCGCCCAACCCTAGGCCGCCGATGACCACCTCCAGCCCGACTAGTTGAAGCGCGATATACGGCATCGTAGCCACGATACCGGTAACGGCGATGGCCAAAGCCAACCAGCGGTTGCCGAAGCGCCCTATGACGAAATCAGCGGCGGTAATGTAGCCGTGCTTGTGACATACAGACCATAACCGCGGGAACACCACGAGCAGAATCGGATAGATCAGGATGGTGTAAGGAACCGCAAAGAAAGCGACAGCGCCCGCCCCAAATGCTAATGCCGGCACCGCGATGAAGGTGTAGGCGGTGTATAGATCTCCGCCAATCAAAAACCAAGTGATCAGCGTTCCAAACCGCCGGCCGCCCAGCCCCCATTCATTGAGTAAATTGAGGTCGCCGCGTCGCCAATGGGCTGCCGCGAAACCCAGCCAGGTAATAAACCCGAACAATAGGGCGAAAACGATAAGAGCAATCCAATTGACGTTCTGCACAGGAGTAACGGTTATCGGTTGGCAGTTTGCAGTTTTCGGTTCCCGGCGATCTCGGCGATCCCGGCGTTCCAAGGGCCTTCATTCAGTCGCAAAATAGACGATCGCTGTGATGCCGGCGCCGACCAGTACCATCAGCATTTGGTACCAATAAAAGAACGGAATACCGGCCCAGGCCGGCTCGGCTGAGTTATAAAACGGGACCCACAGGGTTCCCACGAATGGCACCAATAGGAGCAGAAACCACCAATTGCTGCCGGGCTTATGCTTCTTATGGTCCATAGAGGGCGCACGGTCTGCCCAAGCAGACCGTTTGTTGTACGCGTATTATGTGAGTTTTTGACGCGCTGTCGAGGTCGGAGCACCGTGGAGCGTTGCCTCGCTTGCGAGGCCGTCTCGGTCGGAACTTATCTCCGACTTCCCAATAAACGCGATGACGACGGTAGGGCGAAAATCTCGGCGTGCCCACCGCACCTTATCTAATTTCGCTCGGCCGCGCCGGATTTGAGCCGCGGCGCGGGGCGTGGCTTCGCCCCGAATCGGGGTCGCCTCCAATTCGCGTCGTTCCTCTGGACACGGATTCAAGACCGGCAATGATCGCTGCCGAAAACTTTGCCTGCACATCGATGATCACGGAACGAACTTCTTTGATCAGCAGTGGCGACAAACCCAATGACGGTTCGTCCAGTAGCAGAATCTTCGGGCGAGCCATCAGCCCTCGGGCAATGGCTAACATCTGTTGCTGTCCTCCGCTGAGTTCGTCCGGATTGTCGATCGGGCCGACCTGTTCGAGCGCCTGGTGAGGGGTCAGGCGTCAACGCACTCAATCGTCCTCGTGCTCGTCGTCGTCCTCGTCCTGGAAAGGTTGGTTAGGCCGAGCGGTATGGAGTGGCCGAGAAACGAGTTTTGCGGAGACTCAACGGCCGACATCACTAACTGAACGAAACAGCTTCGAGGACGAGGACGACGCTGTGGTCGATGCGCTGTTGAAGATGAAATACCAAGGGGTGGTACTCTATTACGACTATTTCTTCATGTACGCGGGAGACAATTCGGTTGCATGATATTGAAATGATATCATAATGATTGCATGAGCGATCAACGCAATCTCGGGACTACGGCTCATACGGAGCGTCGCGGGTTCCGCCTGAATGGGTGGTTAATGCTCCTGGCGGTACTTATTCTCTTCTGCAACGGGTTC
>JAFAHI010000038.1 GCA_019237325.1 Verrucomicrobiota bacterium
AATGCGCTCGGGTTTGGTGGCTGGAACTGGAGTTTTTTCTTTAAGTTACATTCCGATACCCCGGCCAAAATCGCGGGATTCGCCTATGCACATGAACATCTCAAAGCTGCCGGCTACGATCTGCTAACACGTACTGCGAACAGGGCCGGTGATCCAGATACCGAAGAAATCTGCGCTAATCTAGTCACCGAAGAGCGAGCTATGGCGGACCGCATCGCCGGGACATTTGATTCTGTGGTTGAAACGACGCTAAACAGGAGTGCGGTCATAGAATGAGCATGATAGAAAGTCCAATTCTGTCAAACCTGCCGACTTACGATGAAGATGATAATGTCAATGCGGTCGTCGAAGCGCCAAAAAGCTCCGTCGTAAAACTCAAGTACGACGTCAAATTCGGCGTCTTCACAATTTCGCGCGCCTTGCCGATCGGCTTGTCCTACCCTTACGATTGGGGATTTATTCCGAGTACGAGAGGGCCGGATGGAGACCCATTGGATGTTCTCATCCTTCATGAAGGTTCAACTTTTCCGGGAGTAGTCGTTCCATGCCGCCCGCTGGGCCTGATCAAGATGGATGAAGAGGGCAAGAAGGGGACAAGGCAGAGAAATGACCGAATCATCGTCGTGCCGGCTTGGCACGAATGCTTGGTCGAACTACATGGCTCGTCGGAGGTTTCTAAAGCCATGCGGAACGAGATCGAGCAATTCTTCCTGAACACCGTCTTTTTCTCCTCAAAGAATGCCCGCGTGTTGGCTTGGAAAGGTCCGAAAAAGGCTGCCTCTAATATTGAGGCCGGACGCATTGCCTTCAAGGCTGGCAAAGAGAAGTAATTTGGAGGTTGATCTTCCCGCACTTCGATCCGATTTCTTCGGCGCCCTTTTCTGATCCAGCGTGTATTATCATTTTGAATTATCACTTCAATTCACGAATCAGGTTCGCCTCTGATTGCTGTATCAGGGCTGCTTGAGCGCTCGCCTTTGCGGTCGTAGGGACTAGCTTTGGGCGATTATACTTTCACTGGTCCCCAGTCGTGATCCGCACGTCATGAAGACAAAAAACGGCTCTAATTCGGAGAGTCCTATTCGGTCCGATGGTATTAAACACCGCTCAAAAAAGGTCCCTAAGGCCATACAAGCTCTTGTTTCCGATGGAAACCTAGATTCGCGCGCCCCGGTAAATACGAAAACACTGTTGATCGCGTTAGACGCTTTTGAGAGGAGACTTTTCGGTCCGGTTGCCTCTGGATTGGATCGGAACGGCGGGGAAAGTAGCGGACCGGTTCAATCGCGTTGTTGCGCTAAACGAGCGCATGGCTAAGGAGCTTTCTCGTCTCCGTCAGTTGGTCGGCCGAGAGGGAAGAATTCACCAGCACGCTTCGCTTGGCGAAGTCGAAGGCAGCTGGGCTCAATCGGTGGAGTTGATCAACGATCTCATCGCTGACCTCGTCCAACCCACCAGCGAAATGGCGAGAGTGATCGGAAGCGTCGCCACGGGAGATCTCTCCCAAACCATGGCCCTTGAGCTCGATGGTCGCCCACTGCAAGGCGAATTTCTGCGCACGGCTCAGACCGTCAATACGATGGTAAACCAGCTGAGTTCGTTTGCCTCGGAAGTCACCAGAGTGGCTCGAGAAGTTGGTACTGACGGCAAGTCGGGAGGCCAAGCCCATGTGCGTGGTGTTGCCGGTACCTGGAAGAATCTCACGGACAACGTCAACTTGATGGCCAGTAACCTGACCAATCAGGTCCGCAATATCGCGGCGGTGACCACGGCCGTCGCGAACGGTGATCTCGCCCGCAAAATTTCAGGCACAATGGGCGCCATGAGATGAACATGATCTTCCAGTGAAACCGGCTCATCTTTGCGGCGTCCATGCGTGCCAAGAGATCGGGCCCCGGATCGAGACTGCTCATACCGACACTTCGCTTCCGTGACGAGAATTGGCTTCAGAGTCCGCGCTTTCTGCCGAGCCCCTTGTCCAGAGCCAGCTTTTTTCACGAGGAGGCCGCCATCAGCTACCTGGGTCGCGAACAGGAAATTGCGAATATGACTTTCAGAAAAATCGCGACTCTGGCCGGCGGCGGTTTAGCGGTCGCGCTAATTTATCAATACCTAGCGTCCCGCTGCTCGTTTGCTCGGAAAATCGTAGTGATTACCGGAGGTTCGCGCGGACTTGGGTTGGCGTTAGCCCGAAGGTTAGCTCGAGAGAAAGCGGATCTAGCTATTATCGCTCGAGACGAAGACGAACTAGCGGCAGCGAGATCGGAGCTGACCGGGTATGGATCACTCGTTACTACCTGGCCGTGTGACCTCAGGAACGAGGCGCAACTGCGCGCTACGATTCAGGAAATTGGTAAACGGTCTGGCAAGATTGACGTTTTGATCAACAACGCCGGCGAGATCGTAGTGGCCCCGCTCGCCGCTGTGAATGGGGACGATTTCGCCAGGGCACTGGACATCCATTTCTGGGCCCCCCTTACGGCTATTTTTGCGGCGTTACCTTTTTTACGAGGACGATCCGCCGCTTGGATTATCAATATTGCCTCATTTGGAGGACGCGTGGCGGTACCTCATCTGGCGCCGTACTGCGTTAGTAAATTCGCGCTGGCCGGCCTTTCAGAAAGCCTTGGAGCCGAGTTATCGGCCGAGAATATTTTTGTTACCACAGTCACACCGGGTCTCATGCGAACCGGCTCGCACAAAAACGCGTTATTTAAGGGCGATCATCGGAAAGAATTTACCTGGTTTTCCTTAGGAGCCGCCAATCCTCTGATCTCCATGGGTGCTGATCGCGCCG
>JAFAHI010000152.1 GCA_019237325.1 Verrucomicrobiota bacterium
CAGCAAAGCTATCCCGTCAATCTGCACCCTGACCGCCTCCGACCCCTTCAGATCCTCATCCGAGATCCAGCCGGCAAACAATACACATAGGTCGCGCTCTGGGTGGCGGTTTTGTCCAATCCATTTTTAGCTCACCGTCGCGGCGACTACCCTTCGAATGCTTTCCCAGCGTCTCGCGCCGCGACGCTGACCTAAAAATACTCTGCATAATGCCGAGCTCGGCATTAGGTTCCATTGCTACTGGGAGCCCTACTTACGGTCGCGGGATTAAAGCTGGCGCATAAATGCAACTAGATCTGCTTTCTCCTGACTCGTCAGATTGAGTTGCAGTATCAGATTGAAAAACTCTACTGTATCCTCCAAGGTCAAACAACGCCCATCGTGCATATAAGGTGGGCTTTCCTTAATGCCTCGAAGGGTGAATGTTTTCATAGACCCAGAGGTGGCTCGTTCACGAACCGTTCCAATGCGAGATCGTGCATCTGGTGATCAAGGTAGGTCGGCGGCTGATGACAAATGGCGCATTGACCTTTTCCAAAGAATACGCTCTGACCTCGCATCTCACTTTCGGTCGCCTTGGTGGGATCCAGTTTGCCTTCGCTGTTCAGCTTCGGCGCCGGCGGAAAATCAAACATATTCTGCATCTGCGCCATGTGGCTGACCTGGATGCGATCGAGGATGTTCATTCCTTTTTTGATCGCATGGATTTCATCGCCGTTAAAGTAGGCGGTGCGTTGCTCGAATTCCGTAAAGTCCTCCACAGAACGTAAGCTGCGCTTTGAGCCGTGGATCTGCTGATTGAACAAGCCGCGAAGGCTTACCGTGTCCAAACGGAAACGCCGTTGCTCTGGGCGAATATCCGGGTTGAGATGAAACTGACCGGTGGTGTGCCCATTGACATGACAGTCCAGACAGGCAACTCCAAGGCTAGGCTTGGCGCTTTTCCGGTCATCAGTGGGGTTAAACTCTTCCTGAGGAAACGGCGTGAGCAACAGGCGCAATCCATCAAGCTGCACCGGGGTCAAGATGTCCTTGAAGAGCCGATAATAGTTGTTTATGGAAACCACTTCGCCTCTGGAGACATCGCCCAGTTCGGGCCGGCTTTGGAGGAAAATGGCCGGGGGAAATTCGGGCAGGAACGCCTCGGGCAAGTCAAAATCCACGTCAAAACGCTGGAGCCGGGAAAACATCGCGATTTGTACCTGGGGGAAGACTTGGCCTCCCGGTTGCTGTTTGGGATGGGGCAGGGACGGATATGGAAAGATGCCGGCCTTCTTTATCTCTTCGGGCGACATCTTAGTCAGGCTATCCCAATCCACGCCCGCCGGGAGTTTCGCTGTTGGCCCCACGACGAGCGGTTTGCCGCGAAACATCTTGGCCTCGGGATCGAGCCGCGGGGTCAAGTTGTAACGGCTCTCTAGTAATTTCCTCTGTGTCTCCATGACCTTAGGCTTTGCTTCAATGTCAGCCTGCATCGTTTCTTCAAAGTTCTGCATGGGCTTTTTTGCATCCGGCGGATCACGGTAAAAGTCGAAGCCTTGGGTTTGGCCCTGTTCAGGCTGATCTTTAAAGGCCGTAGAAGAGGGCTCTGCTTTCGTGGCACTAAAAACGTCCGATAGGTCGTGCGCGTTCTTCTTTTGCTCGGGCCGCTCGAGAGGAATTTCGCGCGGAGTCTGTGCATCCTGAATCGCATCAAACGGCGCGGGGGAGACTTCGCTCGAAGGCTCTGACCACAGCCGAGGAAGTGTTAGGCAAACAACAGAGGTTAGACCAGTGAGCAGAATGGGGTATAAAAGAGGGGGAAGCAGTTTCATAAGCTTGCTTTTGTCCGATTTTGAAAGCGGCGAGCGGGGGAGAAACGCGGAATCACCAAACACAGTGATTCGCACGCAAAAGGCAAACTGGATTCGATCACTGCCGCGTGAATCGGCGGGCAAAACGATGTCCGCTACGCATATTTTCCGCAAAAGCGGCGGCTCGCTGTTTGTGTGCTGGTAATTTGGCGACCGGTGACCGGCAGAACTCCTTAAGGCATCCAGTTTAGGAGCTGGGTTTCAAATCCGATGTAATCGTCGAACAAGTGCCGGACGCAAAAAAGCGAGTTTTGAGGAGGCAGAGCTTCGTATGGAATCTTCGTCATCGATAACCATTCAACACTTATTAAGGCGAAATCCTTGAGACTCTTTCGCAACCCGACGCGAAGCGTCACAGACCAAGGGACTTGAGGTGAGCTTTGCGAATATGCGCATGTCAAAATACGCTGTGCAGAGGGTGGAACTATCCGGCCCCCTGCGGCGCGAGAGCCTGAACTGCAGGAGTGTCTCCACCCAACCAGTCGGGGTGCTTCGCGGTCGTATCAAAGTGCGAAGTCGTTTTAAATAGCTCATAATGCCCAGCCGCGGCGGCTTCCTGGGTTTTCGCGAGTAGGGCTTCGACCTGAACCTTATCCATGATGCGAAATGTTTTCACCGCTTCAAAAGCCTGATCAAGAACTTCCTGTCTATCGATGCCGGTAATCACGACTGATGTCGGAAGATTCAGGGAATAGTGCAGGCATTTAAGCGGTTCAACTGCTTTGCTTTTGAGAATGACCCCGTCTGCTCCACCGAAGGTTTTCATACCGAGGACTCCGATCCGTTGTTCTGTTAATCGAGGCAGGACGAGCCGAGCAAAACTACGGAAGTGAGCATCCATAAGGTTGAGCGGCAGCTGCACGGTATCAAACCTGAACCCATTTTTGGCCGCTGTCTCCAGCATGTAAAGGTGGACTCGCGGATCCTTATGTCCGGTGAAGCCGATAAAGCGAATTTTTCCTGTTTGTTTGGCGGCCAAAAATGCTTCCATCGCCCCGCCTTCTGCGAAGATGCGGTCGGCATCGTCGAAGCGAAGAATTTCGTGGTGTTGCAACAAGTCAATGTGGTCAGTCTTAAGCCTTTCCAGGGAGGTTTCGATCTGGCGACTTGCCTCTTCCTTTCCACGGCCATCAATCTTGGTCATGAGGAAGACTTTTTCTCGATAGCCGTCTTCTGAAAGCGCATTCCCCATGCGCATTTCACTTTGCCCTTCGTTGTAGTCCCAAGAATTGTCCATGAAGGTAATGCCGCGATCTATCGCCTGGTGGATAAGGCGAATCGATTCTGATGGAGTCAGCGATGGCTTACCGATATGAGATCCGCCAAGTCCGATAACAGACACGCGCTCGCCCGTACCTCCGAGCTGCCTATAGAGCATCTCGCCGCGAAGCTCCCCGGGATCGTCTATCTGAGGCAGCTGCGGAATGTTGCCAGCTTCCTGATTTGAAGTTGCTGTTTGCTGCGCTCTCACATGCCAAGCGGTGCTCCCGAAGCTAGCTCCCGCAACGGCCACTTTTATGAAATTGCGCCTTTTCATATTCCTCACTCCTGTACAATCTTATTTAAAGCCGCCGAACGGCGTGATCAGGTTGCCTCAATCCACTAATTCGGTTCGTACCGGGTTGTCAGACTGGTTTCACGCCGCGTTGGCTACTTTCCCCAAATACAATACATCCGCGCATCCACGAGCTAGGAGACATCCGAATGCAGGTTACAAGACCCTGGGGACAAAGAGCTCGTTGGAGAGTTCTGCCCGAAATTTCACATCTAAAAACAAGCTATTTATGAGACTGGCGTTTTTGTTTGTGGCACTCTCGACATTTCTTGTCACGATCAGTGTTGCGGCGCAGTCCCTGACGACCGACGAGCAGACTTTTATCCAGAAGGCGGCCTCCGGTGATCAGACTGAGATCAAGCTTTCTCAAACTCGCCTTGGAGCGAGCCAGTATTCCCGAAATCAAGCAGTTTGCGCAAGCCATGGTCACGGACCACACAAAGTCGAGTTCTTCACTCAAACCGATTGCGGCGGATCATGGCGTGGCCTTGCCTGAGAATCCCGGGCCCCTGGCCGATCAAGAATTCAAGCGCCTGGAAGGTCAGCCAGGAGCGGCGTTCGACAAGACCTACATCGAGATTATGGTCAAAAACCACGAGGAGATGCTTCATGATGGCAGACCTCCTGGAGGAAGACTATTCACTGGTCGAAAAGAACTCGCTGTATCGTTGTCTGGACAAGGTGCTCCAGCACAAGGAGCAGCTTTTCGGTCATTTGCACCAACGCTG
>JAFAHI010000196.1 GCA_019237325.1 Verrucomicrobiota bacterium
CGTCCTGGTGGACGGCCATGCCAAAGGGATTGTGGTTCGCGACTTGTTAAGCGGCGAGATTAGCTCGCACGCCGGTGATACGGTGGTGCTGGCGACCGGCGGTTACGGTAACGTTTTCTATCTTTCGACGAACGCCCGTGGTTGCAATGTGTCAGCCACGTATCGCGCTTACAAACGAGGCGCCTTTTTTGCCAATCCCTGTTATACCCAGATTCATCCGACGTGCATCCCGGTCGGCGGCAGCTATCAATCGAAGTTGACGTTGATGTCCGAGTCGCTACGGAATGATGGCCGGGTCTGGGTCCCAAAAACCAAGGGCGATAACCGGCCACCGAACCAAATCCCGAATTCGGAGCGCGATTATTATCTGGAACGGAAATATCCGAGCTTTGGAAATTTGGCGCCGCGCGACATCGCGTCTCGAAGCGCTAAAGAAGTCTGCGATGAAGGCAAAGGTGTCGGCCCGGGTGGTCTCGGGGTTTATTTGGATTTTGCTGAAGCGATCAGCCGGCTAGGCGAGAAAACGATCCGGGAACGGTACGGAAATCTTTTCGATATCTATCATAACATCACCGGCGAAGATGCCTACCACGTGCCGATGCGCATTTACCCTGCAGTCCACTACACCATGGGCGGGCTCTGGGTGGACTATAATTTGATGAGCAACATCCCGGGATTGCATGTGCTCGGGGAAGCCAACTTTTCTGATCACGGTGCGAACCGACTCGGGGCGAGTGCGCTAATGCAGGGCCTGGCAGACGGCTATTTCGTCATTCCTTCCACCATCGCCAATTATTTGGCGACTCAGTTGGGCAAAAAAGTTTCGGTTGATCGGCCAGAGTTCAAGGCGACGGAGAACGAAGTCCGGGACCGGGTGCGCAAGCTTTTATCTATCAAAGGCAAACGGACCGCTACCTCCTTTCATCGTGAACTGGGCCTGTTGCTCTGGGAACATTGCGGCATGGCCAGAAGCCGCGAAAGTTTGCAGGAGGCCTTGCAGAAGATTCCGAGCTTGCGGGAAGAGTTCTGGCAGAACCTGAACTTGCAGGGTGGCGACATGGAATTGAACCAATCGCTCGAACAGGCAGGCAGAGTGGCCGACTTTCTGGAATTCGGGGATTTGATGTGTTTGGACGCATTGGAGCGCGAGGAATCTTGCGGAGCCCATTTCCGCAAAGAGTATCAAACCAAAGAGGGTGAAGCGGTCCGGAATGATGCCGACTTCTGTCACGTCGCGGCTTGGCAGTATACCGGGGCGGACTCCAAGCCCGTTCGCAATGTAGAGCCGTTGGTTTTTGAGAACGTCAAGCTCGCTACGCGGAGCTACAAATGACAACATCGAGATCGGAATAGCCGCAAAGGATCGTAAAGAACGTAAAGAAAAGGCGGTGCGACTAAATGAATTTTAAGCTCAAAGTCTGGCGACAACCGAACCAAAAGACGGCGGGTGGATTTCGCGATTATGCTGCGCACAACATCCCGGCCGAAGCGTCTTTCCTCGAGATGCTAGACATCGTGAACGAAGGATTAATCGAAGGTAACGAGGACCCTATTGCTTTTGATTCCGATTGTCGCGAAGGGATCTGCGGGATGTGTTCGCTCGTGATCAATGGAATCCCGCACGGACCAGGCAAAGCGAAGACCACGTGCCAGCTTTATATGCGGCGTTTTCAGGACGGTGACATCATTTGGATCGAGCCGTTTCGGGCAGCTCCTTTTCCAATCGTGAAAGACCTCGTGGTGGACCGAAGCGCATTCGATCGGATCATCCAATCCGGGGGGTACATCACGGCGCGAACCGGATCCGCACCCGAAGCGAACTCAGTCCCGGTTGGCAAGCCGATCGCAGATTTGGCGATGGAAGCAGCCGCATGCATCGGCTGCGGAGCTTGTGTCGCTGCTTGCCCGAATTCTTCGGCCATGCTTTTTGTTGCGGCTAAAGTTTCTCATCTGGGATTGTTGCCGCAAGGACAGCCCGAGCGAAATAGTCGTGCCCACAGCATGGTTCGTACGATGGACGAGCTCCGGTTTGGCAACTGCACGAACCACTACGAATGCGAGGCCGTGTGTCCGGCCGAGATCAATCGAACTTTTATTTCGCGTCTGAATCGCGAATATCGAAAGGCGGCAACCCGCGAGGCAGTCGCCGTGACAGTGGACGAGTGATTGGGTTAACGGTTCACCGTTCGCGGTTCGCGGTTCTCAGTTCGCGGTTGGGACCCAAGGAGCGCTGCCTCGCTTGCGAGGCCGCCTGAGTTTGGACATTTTCTGCTGCAAGAGCAGCTCCGGAGGAGCGAAATCTTTATAGTTACCAGGCCTACAAATTAGCGATGTAGCTCCCTAGGAGCGCCATATATGAGATTCCACGCGGCTTTGGATGATTGGTTTCGCGCCGACATGCTCCACCACAAACTAGGCCTTGCTCGATTTTTGCGGAGATTCCAACGCACTGTGCCTCTGCACGACCACAACTCGATGTCGCTCCTACGGAGCTAACCGCAATTTGGGGCATGGATAACTATAAATATTTTGCTCCTACGGAGCAGGATTTTCGCCGTGCACCCTCGTATCCTCTGTGTCTTTGCGGTGAAATCCCTTTGTTAGGTCAGGTTCTCGCGAATGGCGGCTCCCATTTCGGCGGTGCCAACTAGTTTGCAGTCCGGTGAAGCGATGTCACGCGTCCGATAACCGGCAGCGATGGTCGTGCGCACGGCGTGATCGATCTTTTTAGCGATCGCGTCTAACCCGAATGAATACTGCAGCATCATGGCAGCAGAAAGGATCTGCGCGATCGGATTCGCTATCCCTTTGCCGGCGATATCCGGAGCTGATCCTCCGCTCGGTTCGTAAAGGCCGAACCGGTATGGTCCGCGCCGACCGGTTCCAAGGCTGGCACTGGGCAACATTCCGATCGAGCCGGTTAACATCGCCAACTCGTCACTCAGAATATCTCCGAATGTGTTCTCCGTGACCACGACATCGAAACCTCGCGGGTTCCGAATAAACTGCATGGCGGCGTTATCCACGAATAAATGGCTTAGTTCTATAGAGGGGTAAGAGCCGGCCATCTTTTTGACCACTGAACGCCAAAGCAACCCGTTCTCCAGCACGTTCATTTTATCAACCGACGTTAGTTGCCGTTTACGCGTACCAGCGACTTCGAAAGCAAGGCGAGCGATCCGTTCTATTTCGGAAGCTCGATATACCATAGTATCGATCGCGACCTTCTCGCCGTTTTCTTCTCGAGTCTCTTTCGGTTTGCCAAAATAAAGGCCGCCGGTCAGCTCCCGAATACAAAGGATATCGAAGCCGCCGGCAACAATATCGGGCCGGAGCGGTGAAGCTGCCGTTAGCTCAGGGAAACAAATTGCCGGACGCAAATTGGCGAACAAACTGAAATGTTTGCGGAGCGGCAAAAGGGCAGCACGTTCAGGCTGTTCGTTGGGCGGAAGAGATTCCCATTTCGGCCCGCCAACAGACCCGAACAAGATCGCATCGCTGCCTGAACAAGCTTCCAGGGTTTCGTCCGGAAGCGCTTTACCGGTTGCATCGATGGCGGCTCCGCCAACTAAGCATTCCGCGAATTGAAGATCGATCCCTTGGCAGGCTGCGTTCAGTACGTCGATCGCCTGGACCATAACTTCCGGTCCGATACCGTCACCAGGCAATACGGCTACTTTAATGCTTTTGGTTTCAAGTTTCTTTTCCGTGGTCACCGAATTCATGTTGTTGGCTTCCATTCTCCGTTGGTAGGGCCTGGTATAAAGTACGATTAGCGCAGAACCGCTCCGTAGGAGCAAAATATTTATAGAACGACCGCCGAAAATTGGGCCGAGCCCCGTAGGAGCGGAATCTAGTGGGGGATCGCGTCAGGCGTTTCGAGAACAAATATGTCGCTCCTACGGAGCTAACCGCCATTTGGATATCGACGGCTATAAATATTACGCTCCTACGGAGCTACGAACCCTTCTCGCACCGCTGCGATGAAATCGCGCATTTTCGCATGGTCCTTTTTTCCGGGCCGAGATTCGACTCCGGTTGCCACATCGACTGCATACGGACTCGTTGCTTCGATGGCAGCCTGGACATTTTCAGCTCGCAAGCCTCCTGCCAAAATCAGCGGTTTGTCGATTTTGAATCGGGTTAGTAGCGCCCAGGAGAAAGTCTCGCCGGTTCCGCCAAAATCGCCTTCCCGATAGCCATCAAACATCACCGCGAAACCGGAGAACCATCTCACGTCGAACGGCTGAAGAGAATCGGCCCGCACTTGAATCGCTGCAATTAACGGCTTGCCAGTTGCGACCAATCGGGTCGCTAACGGGTACCAACTTTGTCCATGCAATTGCAAAGCGTGGAACAGATCCCCGGCCAGCCAATCCTCGACCTCGGCAAGTACGGGATTTACTGCAACGGCAACGCGAGCAATTTGCGGAGGTAACGCGGAGATCCATTCGCGAGCTGAGTCCAGTTGCAGAAATCGTTTACTACCTGGAAAAAGATTAAACCCGAGAGCATCAGCTCCAGACTCGATTGCAGCCAGCGCGTCATCCGGATTGGTGACGCCACAGATCTTCACGAACGGACGCGATCGCATCGCTCCGCTTAAGAAGTCCGGCAGAGCAACTGCTTCCGACCTGTTAGTAGTCTCGAGCATATTTTCCCTAAAATCTCACGCTAAGACCCGAATCGCAACGCTGTGCTTTTTTCACCGCTGGTAGTGCATCGAATCATAAGTAGGAGGCATACCGCCGGTGAAAAAAGCGCAGCGTTGCGGGCCGGGTCTTAGCGTGAGATTTTGGCAAAATATGCTCGAGGCTACTAATAGATCGCAAGCAGTCGCTCTACCGGCTTTCTTACGCGGAGCAATGCGGTCTCGTCCGTTCGTTAAGATCTGTGGCGTCACCAATCCGGCAGACGCGATGGCCGCAATCGAGTCTGGAGCTGATGCTCTCGGGTTTAATCTTTTCCCAGGTACTAAACGATTCCTGCAGTTGGATTCAGCTCGCGAGTGGATCTCTGTATTACCTCCGCAAATCGCGCGAGTTGCCGTTGGAGTAAATCCTGCACTTGCTCAGGTCGAGGAGTGGCTGGCCGGAGATCTGTTTCACGCTTTGCAATTGCATGGACAAAGTTGGCACCCGTTAGCGAGCCGATTGGTCGCAATGGGAAAACCGTTGATTGCAGCGATTCAAGTGCGAACCAAATCTCGTCAGCCTTTTGATGTGGAATGGTTCCCTGGTTTCGCGGTGATGTTTGATGGCTATCGGGAAGGCGATTTTGGTGGCACCGGCGAGACTTTCCCTTGGTCGCTACTTACCCAATTCAAAATCGACAAACCGCTGATTTTAGCAGGAGGCTTACGACCTGAAAACGTAGAGGCTGCCATTGAGGCGACGAGCCCGTATGCAATCGATGTTGCTACCGGAGTTGAATCTCGACCCGGCAAGAAGGACCATGCGAAAATGCGCGATTTCATCACAGCGGTACGGGAAAGTGAGAAGTGAGAAGTGAGAAGTGAGAAGTGAGAGGGGAACCCTGGACTCCAGCGAAAGGTGACTGGTGAAAGACCTTCGCGCGACCCATTTCGGAGGGGCGTTGCATTCGGCGTGGTAGCTCGCGCGGGTGTCGACGCCTGGAAGTTCTTTTAGGAATGGCGTTTCGAAAGACGCGACGCCCTGGGACTGCGTCTGGCTTCTGTTCGGTTCTGCGCTAAAGATTGCTCGTAACACATATGACATGCCGCCCCTAGCAACGGAGAATGGCAACCAGCAGAATGGAAACCAACAGCATGAATTCGGAGACCACGGACAAAAAATCAGGAACCAAAAGCATTAAAGTCGCCGTATTGCCTGGTGACGGTATCGGGCCGGAAGTCATGGCTCAGGCCATAGACGTGCTAAACGCTGCCTGCCAAGGGATCGATCTTCAATTTGCGGAATGTTTAGTTGGCGGAGCCGCCATCGATGCGACCGGTAAAGCTCTTCCCGACGAAACTCTGGAAACTTGTTCGGGCAGCGATGCCATTCTGTTCGGGTCTGTTGGCGGGCCGAAATGGGAATCGCTTCCGCCCAACGAACAGCCCGAACGTGCCGCCCTCTTGCCACTTCGCAAACATTTCAATTTGTTCGCCAATTTGCGCCCGGCAATTTGTTTCCCTGAGCTAACGGCAGCTTCACCGCTTCGGCCCGATATCGTCGCCGGCGGCTTCGACATCCTTTGTATTCGCGAGCTGACGGGCGGCCTTTATTTTGGCAAACCGAAAGAGACTCGAGAAGAAAACGGCGAGAAGGTGGCGATTGATACCATGGTTTATCGAGCCTCCGAAATCGAACGGATCGCTCGCCTTGCTTTCGAAGTGGCTGGTACGCGTAAAGGGCAACTAACGTCGGTGGACAAAATGAACGTGCTGGAGAACGGGTTGCTTTGGCGTTCAGTCGTCAAAGAGATGGCCGGTTCTTACCCCTCTGTAGAGCTAAGCCACTTGTTCGTGGATAACGCGGCCATGCAGTTTATCCGCAGTCCGCGATCGTTTGATGTCGTGGTCACGGAGAACACATTCGGAGATATTCTGAGCGACGAGTTGGCGATGTTGACCGGCTCGATTGGAATGTTGCCCAGTGCCAGCCTTGGGACCGGTCAGCGCGGACCGTACCGATTTGGTCTTTACGAACCGAGCGGAGGATCAGCTCCGGATATCGCCGGCAAAGCGATCGCGAACCCGATCGCCCAGATCCTTTCCGGCGCCATGATGTTGCAGTATTCGTTCGGATTAGACGCGATCGCCAAAAAGATCGATGACGCCGTGCGCAAGACCATCGCGTCCGGTTATCGTACGCGTGACATCGCTTCACCGGATTGCAAACTCGTTGGCACCGCCGAAATGGGAGCCGCCATCCGCGAGAACTTGGGCTGACGAAAAAATTCACCACAAAGACACAGAGGACACTGAGGGAAGCCAAAACCGAAGCAAAGATTCACAGATTTTTACAGGGGCTGCAATTCGGCCATCGATCTGACCCATAAGTCCCATAAGTCGTGTAGGTCCTATCCGTGCTACGCTATGCCGGGCTTCCCAACCGCGAACCGCGAACTGTGAACGGCGAACCCTAAACCCAGTCACTCGTCCACCGTGACGGCGACTGCCTCGCGCGTTGCGGCGCTTCGATATTCGCGATTCAGACGCGAAATAAACGTTCGATTGATCTCGGCCGGACAGACGGCCTCGCATTCATAATGGTTCGTGCAGTTGCCAAACCCAAGCTCGTCCATCGCCCGCACCATGTTGCGAGCGCGGCTCTTTCGCTCGGGCTGTCCCTGCGGCAACAGTCCGAGGTGAGAAACTTTGGCCGCAACGAAAAGCATGGCCGAAGAATTCGGGCAAGCAGCGACGCAAGCTCCGCAGCCGATACATGCGGCCGCTTCCATCGCCAAATCTGCGATCGGCTTACCAACCGGAACCGAGTTCGCTTCGGGTGCAGACCCGGTTCGCGCCGTAATGTAACCGCCGGATTGGATGATCCGATCGAATGCGCTTCGGTCCACCACGAGGTCTTTTACGATTGGAAACGGAGCTGCCCGAAACGGCTCTATCCAAATGGTATCACCGTCCTGAAAACGGCGCATATAAAGCTGGCAGGTCGTCTTCGCTTTGCCTGGTCCGTGCGGGATTCCATTGATCACGAGCGAACACATTCCGCAGATCCCTTCGCGACAATCTGAGTCAAAACCAACAGGGTCCTCCTTCCCTTCAATTAATCCTTCGTTGACGATATCAAGCATCTCGAGGAAAGATGCTTCGGCCGGGATGTTGTTCGCGGCGTAATCGCGAAATCCACCCGCGGTCTTTTGGTTCGGTTGTCGCCAGACTTTGAGCTTGAAATTCATTTAGTCGCACCGCCTTTTCTTTGCGTTTCTTTGCGATCCTTTGCGGCTATTCCGATCTCGACGTTGTCATTTGTAGCTCCGTGTAGCTAACTTGACGTTCTCGAAAACCAACGGCTCCACATTGCGAACCGGTTTTGAGTCCGCCCCCGTATATTGCCAAGCCGCGACGTGACAGAATTGTTCATCATTGCGGACCGCTTCACCCTCTTTGGTTTGATACTCTTCGCGGAAGTGAGCCCCGCAAGATTCCTCACGTTCCAATGCGTCTAAACACATCAACTCTCCGAATTCCAGAAAGTCGGCCACTCT
>JAFAHI010000216.1 GCA_019237325.1 Verrucomicrobiota bacterium
GACGATTCATTGTTTGCCTAAAGGATCTCGTCTTCCGTTATGGACGGCTTGTGACTTGGGAACGCCGGAGTGCGCAATCGGAAACGGGTGCGGTTATATTGACTGGGCTTGATCGACGTGGCGTCCATCGAGATGTTCCTTATGCCATATGGCGTGGGACTAACAGATTTCCAACCGAGACCTGTACGGTCTCGCCATTTTGATTCTGAGTGGTCGTCCGGAGCTTGATTAGTCCGCGGTCGTGATGCGACCTCGAGGGCCGCACTTCGAGCATCTAGCTCTCGATGCGTAGTTCATCCCCTGGCCGCATAGGACGTGGCCACCGAATCTCATCGAAGCCGGCCCCAACGATCCCGCCTGCAGGCCTGAACTCACTCTCAACCAGAAGGCGCGTGGTGACCGCAGCAGTATGCCAACCACTGGCCGCCAAGCCCTGGAAAATAGTATGCTGCGCTGCGACCGGGTCGAGATGAAAAGGCTGCGGATCGAATCCCGCGGCAAACCTCTTATACGCTCTTCGTTGATTGTCAAGCGGCCAGACCTAAAGGTCGGCCCCACGACAAAGTTCTCGAGATACCAATCGAACATTCTAGATTCTACCCATTTGCCAGCCGACGATTGAGCTGCTTGATGGGCGATCATTTCGGTTGCGGGTTAGGGTACGCTTCGGTTAGTAAACAGAGCGTTATTTAAGCGGCCAGCCATTTAGGACGGAGTCCTAGTTGTGCGATAATATTGAGCACTCTAGTAGGTTCGCCAAGATCGCTCCACTGGACATCGCGGACCGGAAGAACCAAAAACTCCGTGCAGAACTCAGTCAGAATATCGTCTGAAAAGCTGACCGAGGGAATGTTATCATATAGTTGAGCTATCGTGTCTGTCTCGCGCGTGGTTCCGAAATACACCTGAGCAAACGAAATGTAAAGTTGTGGTAAAGCCCTGGCAAACAGATCCAGTAGCGCCTCTATCCTGGCTACCATAACAAAACTATTCCAAAAGAAACCCTGCCTCCATAACTCGAGAGCTACGTCGAGTGGGGGCTTTTCCCAAAAGCGACGAATGTGGAAGACTGTCCCAATACCCGTCACACCAAAATCGAGCGCCTGCCCAGGTTCGATCCATCCATACTGACTCTCGGGCTTATCTGCTGAGATTCCCAGCAAGAGGACTCTCTCCGGAAATTTAGCGATTACCGATGATGCTGCCTCGACATGAAGCATGAATCGCCTGTCATCACTTACGTAATGATCGCTAGGAAAGATCGCGACGGTGCCGCGCCGGCGCTGCCTGGCGAGGCGGAAAAGGGCATAAAGGATCGCCGGCGCCGTTCCGCGGTTGTGTGGCTGAAGGACAAGATTGCAGTCAGCAACGTTGCATGAAAAGGACTTGTAGAAGCGTTCATGTGGACGGGTAAGTACTATTAGTGTCTGATTGGGTGGTACGACCATTGAAACCCGGCGGGTCGTTTGCTCGAGGAGCGTTCCATTCTCAAAGATCGGGCAAAATTGCTTCGGAATCTCATGACCGCTGATCTTACGAGTTAATGCTGTGAGCCTACTTCCGTCACCACCTGCAAGGACGATGGCATTTAGGTTACTGTCTTCGAGCCTCGCCGCGTTCATCCGTCTTCTCCTCAGATTAGCCAGCACAGGTCATCGGTTCCATTTTGTAGACCCGCACCCCGATAGAGCTTGTTCAGCCGCCGAACGCTCGCACGATCCGATCACACAGCATTCGATTAGCCTGACAGGTCATTTTTTCTTAGAGTTCATCTCGCTGCGGACGTCTCGTAGGCATTACGCGAGTTTGTTCGTGGAACCACACTCACAACTTTGGATGATCACTCTCGACCAATGGTTACAGCCTATCGCATAAGTTCGGGCAAACATCGTTTCGTCCAGAAGGCGAATTCGTTCCCGAAACGGATGAGCTTTCCCCACGAGTGAGTTCGTCCAAGACCGTCGGATTGCGTAACCGTGTCTACGCGGTCAGACGGATCTGTTCGCGCTCCAACAGAGCCTTAAGAGCCTGACGAGCACGGTGAAGTCGAACTTTGACATTGCTCGGTGCAAGGTCCAACATGCCTGCAACTTCTTGGGTATCGAGTTCCTCGATGTCGCGTAGGATCAGGACGATTCGATAATTATCGGGCAAAAGGTCGATACATCGTCTGACCATCGCCCTGGTCTCTGACGCTTCAAACAGCACGTGCGCGGGCGCCGAATGAATGCGCTCGTCAATCCAGTTTCCCGCAGTATCGAATCGCGGCAGCAGCTCATCGATCTCTCCACCGTCGGCTTCAGCGCAGTTCCGCTTCGCGCG
>JAFAHI010000363.1 GCA_019237325.1 Verrucomicrobiota bacterium
ACGATTCCCGAGTGTTTTCTGCCGGCCGATGGTTGCGACGGTCGAGCATCGATGAATTCCCTCAGTTTATTAATGTGTTGCGCGGTGAGATGAGCGTGGTCGGTCCGCGACCGCATATGTTAATTCATGACCGGAAGTTTTGTGCTGCCTTACAAACCTACCTGGTCCGTAGTTTTGTTAAGCCCGGGATTACCGGTTTAGCGCAAGTGCGCGGGTTCCGTGGCGAGGTGACGAGCCAGGAGGCTATTAGCGAGAGAGTTAAGTACGATGCTTTTTACCTCGAGTTTTGGTCTATCTGGAGGGACCTGCAGATTTTGTTTGAGACGATAAAACAGATTTTTCATCCACCAACCTCAGCCTATTAGCCTTCTTGACGAAGGAACGCTAATCCCTGGAAGCCTTGATGTAATGTATGCTAGCTGAACGACCCGATGGCTCTCGGAGAGTGGGAGCCGATGGTAATGTGGTTGCTCGGCCGGCAACTCAAGAGGGTGAACGAAGAAGAAACCGTTCGCACCGATCCCGCGGTAATGGTCTGCAGCTACTGCTAGAGGATGTACCGGGTTGGTGCCTGGTGATTCTTATCGCCGCAGCGCCCTGGGCATATGGGACTACTTTTCCGGAAACCAAGGAGTGGTTAGCGAAGGCTCTCTGTTGGCTTGGAGGAGTGTTTGCGATTTCTTTTTTGGTGCGGGGAAGATGGCTGCAGATCAGCTGGGTATCCGTTGGACTCAGTCTGTTAATCCTTGCTTATGGCTGGTGGATGACTTGGAATGCCAAGTTAGTCTACGACGCCGCGGTGTACTATTTCCACCCTGTGTCCCAGCCTGTACCGTCTTGGCCGGGTTCGGTGGATCAGAAGACATCTTGGAATCAGATGGTATTGATCAGCGGGTTGTTTTGCGCCTTTTGGGTGGTCAGTGATCTCAGCACACGCGACCGCTGGCGGCGCAGGTTTTGGTGGGTGCTGAGCCTAACTGGTCTCAGTATTGTTATTCTTGGAGTAATGCAACGATTCTCGGACGCACCTGGTATTTTTTGGCGTGCAGATTTGGACTGCGGGAGAACTTTCTTTGCCACTTACCGGTACCACGCCAACGCGGGCTCTTTTATTAACATCATCGTTCCGTTAGTTGCGGCGCAGAGTGTGTGCGCGTTTCGAAAAGACTCGTCCCAAGTATCTAAGGCATTCTGGCTACTCGCCCTACTGGTTGTTCTGGTTAGCGCGATTATCAATGTTTCCCGAGCTGCGACGGTTATTACCGTTTGCATCGTTGCAGCTTTTTGTTTGCTGGAGTTTTATCAGCTCATCAGGTGGCGGCGCCATGCCGTCAGCAAGCGAATGCTCTTTGTCGGCACGGTTTTGATCCTAGGCGGAGTCGCGACGCTGGTTTGGCTGATCGGGTTTAATGAAGCGTATAAGCATTGGACGGAGTTCGGTAACAGCTTCGCGACGAATGGCAGATTTATAGTCTATGACAGAATCGAGCATTATGTTCTACCCGCGGGCAGTTGGTGGGGTTTCGGACCCGCCAGTTTCGGGCTCGTTTTCCCATTTTTTACAAACGGGTTAGGAATAGCGATCCAGGGCTATTGGGAATATGCGCACCAGGACTACCTGCAGTGTCTGACTGAATGGGGATTTATCGGGGCGGCAATTTGGTGCCTCTTTTTTGCTAACACCATTCTCCGGGCGGCTTGGAAGCTAGGGCGCAGAGACGCTTTGGATACTCGATCTCGGTATTGTGGGATCGGTTGTCTTCTAGCCTTAGCCTCGGTTCTGGCGCATTCCACGGTCGATTTTCCAATGCAGATTGCTTCGCTGCAACTGTACGTGAGTGTCATTCTGGGCATGCTGGCGGCACTGCAATATGCGGACCCCTCGCGCCGTCGCAGGTTCAGAACGCCTTTCGGAACTGATGCAGTTGAAGAACCAGTGCCGGCGAATGGAGCGCAGCTGGTTTTCGAAGGAAGAAAGGAGTGATGTGAGTATCAAAACCCTATTCTTATTGCTGCTCGCCTTAGCTATCGCGGGCTGCAGCGGTCAATTGGCCCAGAAAGCAAACCCAAACCAAAAGGCTACTGCCAAGCAGGCTCAGACTCCGATCGACGCCACTGCTATCGTCGTAATTCCCAATCCGTACGATGACGACGAGACCTTAGCAACCAAGGCCGCAAATGAGGCAAAGCAGGAGTTAACCAGGCGCGGCTACAATGTCGTGGATAGTGAAGCCGACGCTGAACTGATTGCGGTACCCACCGTCGAAACCAACGTCGGTACGGTAGTGAGGCGCAACTCGGAGCGACCGCTGGAAATGTTTTCAGATACAAACCTTTCGCAAATGGACCGTACCAGCTCAGTGGCCAACAGTTTAGGTTCGCTTGGTCAAGTATCTTTCGAAGGTCCAGCTGGTGTTGTGGGGAAAGCCAAAGATGAGCTAGTAATCGAAGCCTTCCCGAAGGACGCTTGGGACCATGCCTTGATCGTTAACGAACTGCAGCTGCCACCGGCTTGGAAGGTTAGAATGCCACTGCCGACCGATTTGAAGCCTGTCGAGGGCGAAAAAATCGCTCACACGGCCAAGACGGCTGACACCGATTTTCAGCTTCCGCATTGACTACGGATTGTGCATAAGCGGCGCGTTCTTGTTGTTACCCACGAATGTGTGACTCTGAACCAGCAGATCTATGCTGAGGTTCAGCGTATCACCGGCTGGAGCTTTACTCTTCTTCTACCCTCTGTTTGGAAAGACGAATTCGGTAACAATCTCCAGCCCGCAATTCTCCCCGGGTTCAACGCGGAGCTAGTAACTGCTCCAGTGCGGTTGAATGGCAACATCATTCTTCACTCATATCGGTTTAACTTCCGTCGGTTCCTAAGCAAAAAAAAATTCGATCTGATTTACGTAAATCATGAGCCGTACGGCATGTCGACGGCCCAGGTTTGCTGGGCGAATTTGCAAACCGTAAAACTTCCCTTTGGTTTTCACTCCTGCCAAAACATCTATAAGAAGTATCCGGTTCCATTCCTGTGGTTAGAGCGAATGGTTTATCGTTCGAGCAGCTTCGCTTTTCCTATAACCGAGGCGGTGGAGCGAGTTCTACGCCAGAAAGGATTCTCGGGTGGGGTTGGACTCTGTCCTTTCCCCTTTGACCCAAATTTATATCACCCGTTGCCAGAGCCAGAACGTCAGGATCTAATTCCTCGAGCGCCGGGCGAGGTGGTTATCGGTTACGTCGGCAGGATGGTAGAGCAGAAGGGTTTGCAGACATTGATCGAGGCGCTAGCTCGGCTGCCGCGGTCGAATTGGAAATTAGTCGTGATCGGCACCGGTCCTTACGAGTCCAGGTTCCATGAATTAGTGAGCACGCATGGACTGACGGACCGCGTAACGCGGCTTGGCTACGTGGCTCATGATCTAACTCCACGATATCTGGGAGCGATGGACATCTTGGTATTGCCATCTGAGACCCGTCCCAATTGGAAGGAGCAATTCGGCAGAGTACTGATAGAGGCGATGGCTTGCGGTACCTGCGTTGTGGGTTCTGACTCCGGCGAAATACCGACCTTAATCAAGGCCAGCGGCGGCGGCCGGATTTTTCCGGAAGCGAATCCCGGTGCACTGGCAGATGTCCTCCAGCAGATGATCACCGATGACGGCCAGCGAAAGACTTTTGCGCGGGTTGGCGGCCTGTGGGCGAATAACAATATCTCTCTTCCCGCGGTGGCAACTTCTGTGGGTCGGGTAATGGAGAATGCGCTGAGTGATGTCTGATCCAGCAAAAGAGAGGGCCTCGCGCAGAGGACGCAGAGGACGCAGCGATCATAAGCGAATGAGATCTTGTCTCTTTTTACCTTTGCGTCCGTTGCGCCCTTTGCGCGAGGCTTTGAAATCGGGAAACAATCGATGAGAGTTCTCATAACGGGTGCACGCGGATTTATCGGATCAAGTTTAGCGGAAATCGCCGTCCGCAATGGGTACGAAGTTTTGGGTATCGGACGTAGTGCGCAGCCGCCGGCTGACTGGTCCGGACATTATGCTTGGGCGGATGTCGCGCTAACCGATTTGGCCCCGATTATTAACGGCTTCGGGCCTGACCTGGTTGTGCATTGCGCCGGCTCGGCGTCAGTCAGGAGCTCGTTAGCTTCTCCACTGGATGATTTACGGGCGGCAGCGTTAACATTGGCTAATACGTTAGACGGCATTCGCAGGTCAAAGCTGCGACCGGTTTTGGTTTTTCCTTCCAGTGCCGCGGTGTATGGAAACCCGGCGAATCTGCCGGTCAGCGAGGATGAGCCTTGCCGGCCGATTTCGCCTTATGGGTTCCACAAATTAGCGGCAGAAATGTTGGTGCACGAATACTGCACCTGTTATTCCCTGCGAGCGGTCATTTGCCGCATTTTTTCGGTGCTGGGAGAAAGGCAAAGACGATTGCTCTTGTGGGATCTTTATCAGCAATTCGTTGGGCCGTCCGCCGAGGTTGTGATTCAAGGCAGCGGAGAGGAGTCCCGCGACTTCATTCATGTGGACGAACTATGCGATACCCTTCTGGAATGTCGTCAGCACGCAGAAACCCTTACAACCAACAACTGCATCGTAAATGTTGCATCCGGTGTCGAGACGAGGATCAAGACCGTGGCTCTATTAATGAAAGAGATTCTGGATAGCAGCAAACCGCTGGTCTTTTCAGGGATCCAGCGGGTAGGCGATCCGACCAGATGGGTTGCCGACCGCACGAAGCTAGACAATCTCGGAACAGAGATTCGGGTCCCGGAGCTTTCGATTTCAATGGAAAAAGTCATCAGGAGTTGGCAACGAGCTTATAGTCCGGAGTTGTTAGAAGAGAGCGTTAGCCTGCGATAATTTGGGATTGTGAAACGGGAATCACTTTGCGATTGGAGAAGGTGGCCGCGATGGATAAAAACAAAGTTGTAGATGGATCGTCAGCGCAGCCCAATGGTTCCCGGCGGATTGCCGGCCTAGACGGGTTAAGAGGGATTGCCGTGCTGTTTGTGCTGATGGAACACGGCGCTTACTCGTTATTCAGACTCGACTGGCCGCCCGCTCCGTTCATCGGAAATGGCGCTCTTGGCGTCAGCATCTTTTTCGGACTAAGCGGGTATTTAATTTATGAGCTTAGCGCGCGCGAATTTGAAAAGACTGGCGGCTTCAATTGGAAGGCATTCTATCTCCGGCGCATTCTTCGGATTTTTCCTTGTTTCTACAGTTATCTCGCTGTCGTTTTGATTCTAACCGGCCTGGGATTACTGACTTTGACGCGCCCGGTTCTGTTCTCGGTCGCGACGTTTTCATTGAATTACCGCCACGTTTGGGATCACTCCAGCGAGTTATATAATTATTACGCGATCGGCCATTACTGGACGCTGGCCTTAGAGGAGCAGTTCTATCTTACCTGGCCGCTCCTTATGTTTCTGTTCGCCCGGAGGAGGCTGCTCCCGGTAATGGCGGCGGTGATCCTATTGGCGCCCTTTATCCGCGTGTTTTGTTATTTTTTTACGCCGGGATCACGTGCCCAGATCGGGATGATGTTCCATACCGGATTTGATTCGATTGCGCTGGGAGTGCTCCTGGGGGAATTATTGCGAAGA
>JAFAHI010000409.1 GCA_019237325.1 Verrucomicrobiota bacterium
TCTCCTTGATTTTCAAGGAACAACTCAGGTTGATTTTCCGTACGACCCCCTCGTAGCAGGAGCTTGCCTGTCCTACGGAGGTGCTCGAGAATACTACGAACCGGCTCTGTCTCCAGATCGGAGCGACGAATTTCCCAAGGAGCACGCGGGGCGACTTGTTCGCGGTTCAATAGGCCGGCCTCCACCAGCCGTTCGATGGAACGGTGACTCACGCCGCATAGCCGAGCTGCTTCATTCAAGCTGACTCTCTCAGGATCTGCCGCCGCGCGCTTCTGACCTGCGATTGAATAGTTCTTGCGCGCTGCGGCTACCCGGTTCTGATTCCAGCGATTCCCTTTGCCAGTCACATATCCAAGTCGATTCAGCACCGATGCAATTTGATCGTCGCCATGGCGAACCGCCATCCGACGAATGATCTCCAACGCCTCCACCGGCGTTGCGGTCTCGGTTGCCGAACGAGGACGATCCATCTCCAGCTGCGTGTGCACACCGCCCTTCCAGTGAATCGTGAAGTGCAGAGTCTCCTTCTTGGCATCCGTGCGCGCAATGATCTCTTCGATGGCCGTGCGGAAAATCATCTTCTTGAGTGTCGGCGGGCAGCGATCACTGTGCCAGACTTCGGCGAAGTTCTCGCCCATCGCAAGGATCCTTGCTTCCTCCTCGGAAGAGAGGGAATGACGCTTTCCTTCGAGGCTGGAAAGCTGGCGCTGAACTACCTCGATCTCTTCCAGCTTTTCATTCCACCGGCGCTCCAGCTCAGCAGCCGCCAGCCGATTCCTCGCATCCACCACGTCGTATTGTTCAAAGGCCCGCTTCGCCTCGTACTGCAGCTGCTCGAGTTTGTTCGATAAAGCAGCGCATTGTGCAGCTTCTGCGGAACTGAGTCCTTCGATGGCTTTCAGACTGGCTTCTACACCAAAGGGCGATATCACCTTTAGTAGCTCTTGACCCAATCGGCGATCCACCGTAGCACCGCCAAAACCGATGCAGTATTGGCCGCCGTCATCGTAGTCACCCTTGCATAGATAACGCGCGTTGGTGCCAGTGCCGCCCCAATAGCGCACATGAAGCTTGCGGCCGCAGTGGCCACAGCGCAATAACCCAACGAGCAGACCCTGGCCTGCGCGAATCGCCGTCATCGATTCCTCGGCCTCCCAGTTGACCGAATTGCGACCGATCATACGTTGGTTTTCTTGGTAAGTGGTCCAGTCAATATATCCCACGTGATGGTCGGCTATAAAAACTCGACAATCCTGCGGGCGACGAGTCGCCGCCTGCCGCTTCTTGAGTCTACCCTCGATTAATAAAGTTTCGACCGGGCGCCTTCCCCAAACATAAGCTCCCGCGTAAAACGGATTGCGGAGAATGTCGCGGACCAGGCTTTGCGCGGGAATCTTCCAGACGAGCTGCGTGCCACGGATCGGGTTAGCCGGTAACTCCACATCGTGGTCACGAAACCACAAAAACGTCTGGCGCACGCTCCACAGCTCGCGAAATTTCGTGAAGACCAGTTGAATGGCTTCGCAAACTCGCCGGTCAGAATGCAACACCACCTTGCCGGCTCCGTCTCTCGCGTAGCCAACCGGCAGCCTTTTGAACAGCTCACCACGGCGCGCTTTGGACTCTTGTCCTGCTTGTAGCCGTTGTCGCAAAACTTTCAACTCGACCACACTCAGCGTTCCCTTAATACCCAGCACCAGCTGATCATCCAGATAACTCAAATCGTAGACCTGTTGCTCATCTCCAATCAGAGTTCCAAAAATTTGACAGACCTCAAACAGCCGGCACCAATCCTTGTCCGTACGCGATAAGCGGGAAACCTCACGGCTGACAATGATTCCTACCTCGCCCAGCGCCACCGAAGTGAGAACGCGCTCGAAGCCTTCCCGCGAAGCCGAACCTATCGCCGCGCTGGAACCGAGATCGCTATGAACGATCTCGATCTCCTGCCAACCCAAGCTACGTACGCGCTCCGCGAGCTCATACTGAAGTCGCTGGCTTTCTAGATTCTGCCGAACCTGCTTTTCACTGGATTGCCGTAGGTAAACGATCGCCTTACGAACCAGGTGTTCCGGCTTGATCTTGGGACTGTATAAAAGCTCGTTCATCCTTCCTCCTTACTTCCGTTTGAAAAACCGTCACCAGAATGCGCGCCATGAGGCCGACCAGTTCGACTCTGACCGTCTCGTCGACGGGCACGAGTTCCTCTTTTGTTCGGACCAGGCCCAAGAGTAGTAGCTGCCGCACGATGACCTCCCTTGCACCCGTCAACCGGTGTTTGCAGAAGGTTATCGTGGATTCCAGTAACAGTCGGTTGGATTAGCAAAGAGCTGAGACTGAAAAGCGCTTCTCTGCTTAGAAGCGCCTGTTCAGTCGTCTTGATGTTCGCGGCGGACGGCGAGAGCATCCAGGTCGGAATCTTGAGACGCTTGCCTACTGGGTCGAGAACCGAGACTGCACCGTCGCCGCGTTTGGGTCTACGAATGACTTGAAGGCGACATCCGTGGAGCGGATGAAAAGGATAGAAAACCCGAACGTGCGTGGCCTCCGCACTCAGGGTATTGTGCGTGCCGCTTGCATCATCCGCACCTTCACTGTGTCGTTCCCGGCGGCGGAATCGCACCAGACCAGAGCCGCTGGATCTCGTGCCGCCGACGGTTTCTGTTTCCGGTGAGGGTGCTTAGTCGGCTGTTTCGCGCCAAGTTCCTCGCCTATCTGAAAGCTGCCTTCCGCAGTGGCAAGCTCGGCTTTTACGGCGAGCTGAAGTCGTTGGAAGAGAAGCGGAACTTTATCGAATGGCTAAGCCGGGTGGCCGCTATTGAATGGGTGGTCTATGCCAAGCCGCCATTCGGCGGACCACGACAGGTGTTGAAATACCTGGCGCGCTATACCCACCGGGTAGCCATCTCCAACCAGCGCCTGATCTCACTGGAGGACGGCCGAGTGACGTTCCGCTGGAAGAACTATGCCCGCGCGGGCGAACCTGCCACCATGACGTTAAAAGCGGAGGAGTTCATTCGGCGCTTTCTGCTGCACGTTTTGCCCAAAGGCTTGGTCAAGGTCCGTCACTTTGGATTTCTGGCCAACCGCTGCCGGAGAAGGCGCGTTGAGTTGTGCCGCAGGCTATTGCGGCCGAGCCCAACCCAACCAGAGAGTCTCAATTGCAACCACGACTCGCCCTCGGAACAGCAAGCCAGCCCAGTCGATCGCTGCCCGCGCTGCAAGGTCGGCAGCATGAGGCCGATCGAAATCCTGCTGCCACAAATGTTTCCCACCGCGGCCTTACCGAGTTCTCCTCAAATGGACACCTCGTAAACAAACATGAGTCTCACTGGTAGGTTGGTTTCCAAACTAAGCAAGTGAACGGACAAGTGAACGGAGAACCGTATCGCAGCTGGCGCAGTCTGCCCGCGACAGCCCGATCCGGCTATGAATTGCACCAACGACGATGTCTCTCGTGGCTTGTCACCTGACCCATGCTCTTACCGCGCGCCTGACCAAACCCTCGGCTCGACCGCCGCTCTTAAATCCGGCCCATTTAATGCCCATAGCCAACGCGGCTTAGCTCAACAAATTGTATCCGAAATGCTCAGTCTCCTGGCGGGGCCAGATGCATATGGCCAAACGCCACCGCATTAACCACCGACTGAGCACTTCGGATACAATCCTCTTCGTT
>JAFAHI010000462.1 GCA_019237325.1 Verrucomicrobiota bacterium
TTGGTTCAGATTTCATTCGCGTTTTATGTGGTTGCATCCGCGATCCATTTAGAGAACCGCTTGGTCGTAGGAGTGGCAACCCTGGCGGTCTTTTCCGGAGCGTTTATCAGCGAGATCGTGCGGGGAGGGATCGAAAGCATCGGAGCCTCGCAGCTTGACTCTGCTCGCGCGATTGGTTTGACCCGAGTTCAGACTTATCGGTACGTCATTTTCCCACAAGCGATCCGCGTTATTCTGCCCGGATTAGCTGGGATGTTTGCTTCCTTGATTAAGGATTCGTCGCTGCTGTCGGTGATCTCAATCAGCGAGTTTACCTGGAGCGCCCAACAAGTCGGCGGACTGACGTATAGCTTATTTGAGACCTACATCCCGCTGGCGATCGGTTATCTGGTACTGACGTTGCCGATTACGCTTTGGACTCAGTGGCTGGAGCGGAGGACTAAGTTTGAAACCTAGAAATGTAAAAGCAGTACCAAGCTTTGAAACGGCGTTGGAGCCTCCGCGACCGAATCAAGCTGACAGCCCCGGGTGGTTCTGTTATTTGGGATATCGATGAGAGTAGTCTCTCTAATCGCCGGGTTAGCCGTTGGCGTCCTCCCTTTTCTCCAGCCGAATTTGAAGGCTGCAACCGGAGCTACGACGCAGTTCGATGGAAGCTGGACGATTACTGCGAATTTTCACCAATATAAGGATCCGACAGGTCCCGTAGCCAGTGCTTTTACCATTCAGTTCCCGGCTAAGGTAACAAACGGAGTCTTGAGCGGTGAGTGGAAAGCAAGAAACGGCGCCTGGATGACAATCAGTGGGACAATCGGTGCCGATGGAATGGCGCGTCTACACGTAAATGGTCTTACGTCGACTGCGTTGGAATATCACTTGAAAGACCAGGTCACCGGGGAGAGTCATGCCCGCGCCGGCCATCCAATTGTTTTTGATGTCAAAGCCCGGTTCAACGGTCGACACGGCACTGGTGAACGAATCGGAGCTCGTCCTACTGACTTCGATTTCGTCAAAGGATGAAACTTGCGATCCAGAAACTTAGAAAGAGCTTTGGCCACCAAGTGGTCTTAGACGATGTCTCCCTTTCGTTGGAGAAGGTGCATACCCTGGCATTGATCGGTCCGTCTGGCGGGGGAAAATCGACTTTGCTGCGAGTGATTGCCGGTTTGGAACGACCCGACCAAGGCGAGGTGTGGTTGAACGACAGCCAGATTGTCTTCCAGGAAAAGCTGCTAAGAGGACATCGCCGGACCGTGGGAACAGTGTTTCAGACCTTCAATTTGTTCCCGCATCTGACCGCTTTTGCGAATGTCACGTTGCCACTGGAAAAGGTGCACGAGTACACGCCGCAAAACGCTCGGGAATCTGCGACCGAGATCCTAGAGCGGTTTCAATTGATGGAACATGCCCACAAGCAGCCGGCACAGCTTTCGGGCGGGCAACGTCAACGGATTGCCATCGCCCGCGCCGTGGCGATAAAACCGAAGCTGCTCTTGTTCGATGAACCTACTTCCGCTTTGGATCCCGAAATGACGGGCGAGGTGTTAGACCTGATCGAGGAGCTCCGGGAAGAAGGCCGAGACTTTGTTTTGGTGACCCATCAAATGGGGTTTGCGCATCGGGTGGCTGACCAGATTGCGATTCTGAGTCAGGGCCGCATTGTTGAGTGCGGCCCGCCTTTACAAGTGCTGGATCAGCCGAAAGAGGAAGTGACCAAGCAGTTCTTATCGAGGATCCTGAAGTACTAGGTAAACCTCGCGCGCCAAAGCCGAAGAAGAAAAAATCTCACGCCAAGACGCAAAGGCGCAAAGGTTCGATCAGAGAATTGAATACCGTTGGTCGGGTGAGGCTCCCGAACAACCCATCGCCTTTCCGAAGCGCTTCGTATTGCCAGGCCGACTAACGCTGCTACGCCATTGAAACGTGCCGAGTCGTGGTTTATCGCACGGCCGCGGCTCGGCGCGTTTTCGGGCCTAACAATACCGGCAGTCCGGTGCGCATTTGCCCTTCGCGATCATTATAAGTACGCTCGGGAGCCTCGCTCCACCAAAGGCTATTCAACCTCTGATCGAACCTTTGCGTCTTTGCGTGAGATTTTTCTTCTTCGGGAATCAGTGACTAGCGGGGACGGTTTGTAGCGATGTACCACGCAGGAACTCGGAAACGAATGGCGTTGCGGGAAAATCGTGCACTTCTGCTGGGGTGCCGACCTGCTCGATGTGAGCGTGGTTCATCACCACGACGCGATCGGCTAGTTCGAGAGCCTCTTCCTGGTCGTGAGTGACAAAGATCGTGGTGATCTTTAGCTGTTGTTGCAGGCTGCGAACCCAGGCACGCAGTTCTTTGCGCACCTTGGCGTCCAGGGCTCCAAAAGGTTCATCCAGCAAAAGAATGCGAGGTTCGATGGCCAGTGCTCGCGCCAAGGCCACGCGTTGCCGTTGGCCACCGGATAGCTGATGCGGGCTGCGGTCTTCAAACCCGGGTAACTGAACCAATCGCAGAAGCTCACTCACGCGGTCCTGAATCTCGTGGCGGCCCATTTTAAATTGACGGCGGTTCACCTCGAGGCCGAAGGCGACATTTTTCTCGACGCTCATGTGACGGAACAAAGCGTAGTGCTGAAAAACGAAGCCAACTCGGCGCTTTTGGATCGGAAGCGTGGTTGCGTCTGCGCCGTCAAACAAGATGCGCCCGGAATCGGGGAAATCGAGTCCGGCTACTAATCTCAGCAGCGTCGTTTTTCCGGAACCGGAGGGGCCAAGTAATGCGACTAGCTCACCATCATCAACGGTTAGAGAAACTCCGTCCAACGCGATGATACCTCCGAATCGCCGGATTAGTTGTTTAGCTTCGATGCGCATCTTGAAAGGAGTTCAGAAGTGCAGGAGTTCAGAATGTCGATTATCCAGGAACCAGATCGGCTCTGCGCCAGGTGAGGAACGCTTTGATGAGTAGAGTCAGAAGCGCGAGCAACGTCAGCAGTGAAGCGACAGCGAAAGCACCGACATAATCGTAGTCGTTATACAAGACCTCCACGTGGAGGGGGATGGTATTAGTGAGTCCGCGGATATGGCCGGAGACTACGGAGACAGCGCCGAACTCGCCCATAGCGCGCGCGTTGCACAGGATCACTCCATAGAGAATGCCCCAGCGCGCCTTAGGTAGCGTGATCCGCCAGAAAGTTTGCCAGCCATTGGCGCCCAATGAGAGAGCGGCTTGTTCTTCGTCGCTTCCTTGGGAGGTTAGCAACGGGATCAACTCGCGAGCGACAAACGGAAAAGTAACGAAGACGGTAGCAAGAACGATCCCGGGAACGGCAAAAATGATTTTGATGTTCCAGGCGCTGAGCAGCGGCCCGAACCAACCGCGAGCGCCGAATAGCAGGACAAAAACCAGGCCGGATGTAACCGGTGAAATGGAGAACGGCAGATCGATGAGAGAGATCAAAACGGTCTTACCAGGGAAATCGAATTTAGCGATCGCCCAAGATGCGGCCACGCCGAAGATCAGATTAGCTGGCACGGCGATGGCGGCTACCAGCAACGTGAGTTGAATCGCGGAGAGCGACGCCGGTTTTCCTAGTGCCGCCAGATAACCTGTGATGCCCTTTTGGAAGGCCTCAAAGAATACGGCTAACAGCGGGACGAGAAGGAATAGAACCGCGAATGCGACCGCCACTAACAGGAGCGTGGCTCTTACTACCAGCGGATCGCGGATGGTAGGATGGCTAATTGGAATCGGGCTGACGGTTTCCATGTTTAGGCAAGCTCACCTGTGAGTTTTCCCCAGCGCTGCAGCCCGTTGATGAGGAAAAGCAGAATTAACGAGACCACGAGCATCACTGCCGCTATGACCGTGGCTTCGATATAATGGAATTGGTCCAGCTCCATCATGATCAGCAGTGGCACTATTTCGGTTTTCATCGGCATGTTGCCCGAGATGAAAACCACGGAACCGTATTCTCCCAGCGCCCGAGCGAATGCTAAGGTGAAGCCGGTGAGCGCGGCGGGAATCAGCTCCGGGATTACGATCCGAAAAATTGTCTGGAGCCGGGATGCTCCTAAACTAGCGGCCGCCTCTTCAAACTCGATGTTGAGATCCGCTAGCACGGGTTGAACCGTTCGAACGACAAAAGGGAACCCGATAAAAACGAGCGCCAAAAAAATGCCCAGCGGAGTAAAAGTTAGTTTCCAACCAGTGAGAGCGTGGACCGGTGCGCCAATCCAGCCGTTCGGCGAATAGATGGCGGTGAGAGCGATACCGGCAACCGCTGTGGGCAGAGCAAACGGGAAGTCGACGATTGCGTCTAAGAACCGGCGCCCAGGGAATCGATACCGGACGAGTACCCAAGCCAGGATTGTGCCCAGGAATGTGTTTACCAACGCGGCGTAGAAAGAGACCGAAAAGCTAAGTTGGAATGCGGCCAAAACTCGCGGACTGAGAATCGTACGGATAAATCCATCAAACCCGATCCCGGACGCCTTTATAAACAGGGCGGCGAGCGGGATCAGGACGATCAGACTCAAGTAAACGAGCGTAAACCCCAAGCTCAAACCGAACCCGGGAAGGATCTGCCGCCGCCACCAGAGACTGAAGGGAACAGAATTTGTCATTTAGGCTGGTAGATCTCATCAAAGATGCCGCCGTCGGCAAAGAACTTGGGTTGGGCCGCCTTCCATCCGCCAAAGAGCTGATCGATGGTGAACAGCTCGATATTGGGGAACTGCTTGCTGTACTTCGCGTAGACCTGCGGATCGATCGGCCGATAGAAATTCTTAGCGATGATTTCTTGCCCAATCGGGGTGTAGAGATATTGCAGGTACGCTGTTGCCGCGTCCCGAGTTCCTTTTTTGTCCACTACTTTATCGACCACTGCCACCGGCGGTTCTGCTAGAACACTGACCGACGGATTGACGATCGCGAATTTGTCGGCTCCAAACTCTTTGAAGCTCAGATAGGCTTCGTTTTCCCACGCAATGAGGACGTCTCCGAGCTCACGTTGCACGAAAGTGGTGGTTGATCCGCGTGCACCCGAGTCTAGTACCGGGACGTTCTTATAAAGGGCCGTGGCAAACTCTTTGGCTTTGGACTCGTCATTCTGATTGGCTTTCAGCGCATAGCCCCACGCTGCGATAAAATTCCATCGGCCTCCGCTGGACGTTTTCGGGTTAGGTGTGATCACCTGGATGCCCGGTTTGATCAGGTCGGGCCAGTCTTTGATCCCTTTCGGGTTCCCTTTTCGGACCAGAAACACAATGGTTGAAGTGTAAGGGCAGCTATTGTGCGGGAACTTTGTCTGCCAATCGGCAGCTACCAGGTTACCGTTGTCGTGAAGGGCGTCGATATCTGCGGCGAGGCCCAGAGTCACAACGTCTCCTTCAAGTCCGTCGATCACGGATCGAGCCTGTTTGCCCGAACCTCCGTGAGACTGCTCAATCGTGACCTGTTTACCGGTCTTGGTGAGGTAATCCTTGGCGAAAGCCTGGTTAAATTCTTCGTAAAGTTCGCGGGTTGGGTCGTAAGAGACGTTAAGGAGGTGAATGGAGTCTGCCGACACATGGGTTACGAGTGAGCCGGCCATAAAGAGGATGGCGAGGGATCGTAGGAGCGATCGCATAGAGAACCCGACTAAATGCATCGAGATTAGAAAGCATACTCCTTTGATCGGGTAAAGTCTAAACGGTTTTAGGTACTCGCGAAAAGCGAAAGTGAGGCCACTAAGTCGTTCTTCCAACTTCGCTTACTACAGAACTGCAAGCCGCCATGCGTAAATGCTACGTCGGGCAAACTGTACTCGTCGTCAAAAGATCGGAGCGTTCACATGGCGCGGGATTGCCCACGGCCTGGAGGGGAACCGCTTTGGCATGTGTTCGGCCACCCCGCGAATTTTGTCTCAACGTTAATACGGCCGAAACGGGTGAAAGCAGGCGGCTCCCGCTAATAGCCCAGCGTGCTGCAGCTCTACGAGCCGGGTGTAAACAAATCGAAGGCCACGCGTGAATGCATAGCGCCGGGGTCGTTCGCGGGAGCCGCTTGTTCTGAAAACCCTGTGGCAGCACCAATGATAGGGCGAAGGTTGCGAGGGCGGCGGGACACAGGCCAAAGCGGCTCCCCTCCAGGCGCTGGGCGATCGCACGTCATGCGGGTGCCAACGAATCGAGGACGAGGACGGCCCGCCGCGCCGTAAGCCGGATTTGCCGATCGGCGTACAGCTGGTGTCCGGTTGGTTAGCCGAGTCGACGATTCTGCGCCTCGCTTCGCTGCTGGAGGCGGCAAGCCCAGTTATCGACTTACACCGAAGATCTAGTGGATTGGAGGTTTTAGGGCTTTACGTTTTAGGTTTGGGGGCATTGATCCTGCCGATGCTACACGGTGAGGCTCGACCCACCAAAAAAGATGCGCTCGGCTGGCGCCGAGCGCATCCTTTGCGAAAGAAAAAAGTGCTAAGTGAGTTGGCTAGTAATTACCCCATTTCTTCCAGCCACCTTTACCCCACTTACCCCAGCCGCCCTTACGCCAACCATTTCCCCAATTCCGCCAGCCATTGTGCCAATTGCCCCATCCGGTCAGTTGGGCGCCACCCTTTTCGGTATCCTGTTTGGTTTGTTCGACCATCGCGCTGCGGACGCGGGCGACTCTTTCCGAAATTGTTGCCTGGGAGGAATTGGTGGGATCCACCTTGGCGGAACCGCTGTTTGGTATAAGGCTGGCACACGCCAGTAGTTGTAAGGCAGCGGCCAGGAGCGAAGACGATTTCTTCATGAGCAGTGTGTTTCTTCCTTGGGTTCAGTTGCAGAGGTTATCTCAAGCTGGTGCTAAGGGGTCACGGTCCCTCAACGGCTTGGACGCGGATTTGAATCGGTCCATTCGATTCAACCTTACTAAGAGCTTGAAACAATACGTAAGATTGTAGGGGAATGAGCTGCTTCTGCCAATGCTAAAGGTCGCAGGCCCATAGGCAAATCGTACTCGTCCTCGTCGTCGTTCTCGTCCTCGATAGGTGTGGCGGGTTCATGTGATGAGTGATTGCCCACGGCCTGGAGGGGAGCCGCTTTGGCATGTGTCTCGGTCATCCCGCGAGTTTCGTCTCAACGCGAATACCGTCGAGACGCGTTAAAGCAGGCGGCTCCCGCAAATAACCCAGCGTGATGCAGCTTTATGAGCCGGGTGTAAACGAATCGAAGGCCACGCGTGAATGCATAGCGCTGGGATCGTTCGCGGGAGGCGCTTGTTCTAACACCTTGTAGCGGCACCAATGATGAGGCGAAGGTTGCGAGGGCGGCGGCACACATGCCAAAGCGGCTCCCCTCCAGGCTGTTGGGCGATCGCACATCACGTGAACCTGCCACCCTTTCAAGGCCGAGTACGAAGAAGACACTGCGGCCACACATCATCGGGCCGGGCGAGTGGTGCGTTTGGACCGCAACAAGCGCCAGGTAAATAGGACACAGAACAGAAACACCGGCCACGATTCATTCGGTGGTTGCCAGCTTGTGCGTGCTGCGTCGAGACGAGGAACCGAAAGATCCCA
Source organism: Verrucomicrobiota bacterium (assembly GCA_019237325.1). Taxonomy (GTDB): domain Bacteria; phylum Verrucomicrobiota; class Verrucomicrobiia; order Chthoniobacterales; family JAFAMB01; genus JAFAVN01. The sequence continues at coordinate 7,532 of JAFAHI010000462.1, forward strand.
AACGCCGAATTGGGCTCGGGTATCGAGCGCACGCACGAGGGTCCCTTCGCTGTTCCAGAGTTCGGAACCGCTGCTCGCGGCATACAGCAGCGGCAACCGGTATTTAGTCGCCAGAAGGCGCCGGGCCAAACGCGATTGGTCGCGTTCCTCGTCGGAGTTGTCAAACCAGCTAACATCCGACAGAACCAGTTGGAGGTTGACGGATGATAAGTCTGTAACATCGCGCCGAGACCAAATGTCCGGTAGCTGGTGTTCATTGCAAATTGCGACAACTGCGCGCACTGCAGAGCCAATCGGAAGAACCGCACTGTTCCGTTTTGGTTCCATTTGCCGGGATAGATGCGTTGCTCGTTCTCCGATACCTTCGAGTACAGGAATGCCCTGAAACGGATTCACTTCGACCAGTGGAGCTCCAAACTGTTTATCGACCTGGCCGAGTAAGTTGAAATATGAATCGAGCGAGACGGCGGTATTACGAAAAGCGACTTTCTTGTCGCCTTCTTCCTTGATCATCGCTCCGGTTACAACGAAGGAATTGATCTGATCCGCAAACTTGTTTTCCAAATCTGACAGCGTCATGAGCTGCTCGGCATGGGGGTCGCTTGGATCGTTCCATTCACCGATGGAAATTGCGCCCTCAGGCAGGAAAAGGATGTCGCAGGGATTATTGGAGCCTAGATAACTTCTCAACGAAGCCGCGTAATTCTCCGGGTCGGGCTCCTGAGTGTCGTGGGTTTGTGAGCGCAAACCCTCTCTGGCGGCTTGAGCGTCGACCGGTTGAGACTCCTGTGATCGGTGGGCTTCGGAGGGCGAGCCAGACTGGATGACCGCGATCTTGAGGAGCGTGGAATTTGCAGAAGCGCCCGAGCGAAGGCGGTCGAGCTCGCCGGCGGCTACCGTTAGAATAACGAGGCCAACGGCGATCCCGATGCGCTGGCGCGCGGCTTTGCGGGCGGCGATCCGAGGCGGCCATTGTGTCCGGCGTTCGTGGGCCAGCCAGTTCGCAGCTGAATAAGAACAAAACGCCAGGAGAACGCTGAGGCCGCCTGCACCAAACCAATGGGCGACTTGAGCGATGTCGAGATTAGCAACCACTAAATGCGCTGAATACAGGTTACTAGTTCCAAGCCGGGGAGTTGCCACCCGGAGATAGTCAGCGGCTGGTAAAACTAATACGGTCAACGCGGTCCCTAAGATGCCAAGGCGCCGTATCAGGGAGTAGCGTAGAAGAGCGGCCAGGGCGGCCATGAAAAGCCCGCCGTATAAAGAGACGATAAACAGAACTTGGCTCGCCCAGTGGACATCGAATTCTGCCACTAGCCAGCGTAGGTTGAGTGCAACAAGACCTGTTCCAAAGCCGAACCCAATGATTGCTGCCCGTTTGGAGCGCAGTCCGATCAATGAGTAAAAGAACAGCGTGTAGCCAAAGACACCGGACAGAATGGCGGCCTCTTCCCAATGATATAGGAGGGTCACCAAATCGGCAGCGGCTGCAATTGTCAACCCGCGCCGATCTAAGACGGTGAGTGCGAGTAGCGTGGCGGTCGTTGGTATCAGCCGATCAGCCGGCCGCCAACAAGCAACCAGGAGTAGCGCCAGAAAGGCAGCGATACGAAGCCAGAAAACTAATGGTGTTCCCTGTTGCCGAGCAGGTGCGCGGTTCGAACGTGAGACGGTTGCGTGGTATGCGCGAAAAGACACGGTGAGTCCTGCCACGACGGCTCGGCGGCCTTTCGGCGTAATCTATCGCAGACTAGCGCACCATCGATCGCTCTGTTGCCGATGTCAGGCCGTTCGGGAGCCTCTACCAATGTTCGTCTCACCTACGATTCCAGCACTTCGAGCTCGGCGCCTTCTTCGGGGCGAAGAGCGGTGGCGGCAAATGGCAAGGGGACTTTATCTCGCCGCATTTTGCGAAGTGTGACCTCGACCACTTGAGCCAGGGTAAACCGGTCCAAGATGTTGGCGATCGCATTCCGAACGTCGGACATCAGCATGCGTAATCCGCAATGCTCTTCATCCGGGCAAGTGCAACGTTCGTAAGCCATTTGGCTGACGCAAGCGATGGGCGCGAGCGGTCCGTCAATTAAGCGGACGACGTGACCGATCACGATCTCTTCCGGAGGTTTGGCGAGGAGGTAGCCGCCGTGTTTACCGCGACGACTGTCCAAGTAGCCGGCTCCTTTGAGCTGCATTAGGATTTGCTCCAAAAACTTGACGGGCAACTCTTCTTTGGAAACGAGTTCATTCACCTGAAGAAGCGGCTTACCGAGTGCTTGTGCTAGCCCAAAATCAATCAGCGCCCGGAGGGCATACTCGCCCCGCTTAGAAAGTTTCACGATCCACAATACTACGGTGCGGTGGCCGGAAAAACAACATTTGGCGCGCAAAAGTTGTAGTGGAGTGCTTTGCTGTTGCAAGTAAGTTGCAACTGTTGAATCTTCAGTTATGGGTGGTCGATTTGCCTTCAGAGTTTTTTGCGTCTGTTTTCTGTTCTTTTCAACCGCTAAGCTGCAGGCCCAGATCAAGGTGGCTTCTTTCTCCACGGTTCTCTCGGAAATCGCGCAAAAGGTAGGCGGCAAAAATGTGGTGGTAACTTCGTTGATCAAGCCCGGGCAAGATCCGCATGAGTATCAACTGACTCCGGGCGACCTGAGCGCGGCCGCGGCATCGGATCTCGTTCTCCTCAGCGGGAAAGGGATGGAAGTGAGTTATTTGACGAACCTGCGGGATGCTTTGCCGAAGCGGGTGCAAGTGGTGGCAGTCGGCGACCAGATTCCCAGTCTAACCAAAGGAGCCGACGAAGGGAAAGAGGCCGACAAAGAAACGACGCAAGACCCGCACTGGTGGAATAGTATCGCGGAGACGGAAAAAGCAACGATGGTTGTGCGGGATGCCTTTACTCGTCTGGACGGGCAGCACGCCGCCGATTATCAAGCGGGGGCCACGGCTTATCTGGCGGTGCTCAAAGAGCTCGACTCATGGGTCAAACGAAAAGTGGCCGAGCTTCCCCGCAACCGACGGATACTGGTGACCTCTCACGACGCTTTCCAATACTTTGCGAAGGATTACGGGTTTCAAATCGATTCGATTGAGGGACTAACGACCGATCAGGAACCATCTGTCAGCCATGTCACTGCGTTAATCGCGGAGATCAAGAAGCAGGGGGTAAAGGCAGTTTTCCTTGAGAACACTCTTAACCCGAAGGTGAGTGTAGAGATAACTCGGGAAAGCGGAGCAAAAATCGGTGGTAGCGTTTATGCGGATGGATTAGGTCCAGGAGACGGGGAGACTTATGCTGGCATGTTCCGGCATAACGTTACTACGATCGTCGATGCCCTGAAATGAGAGGGTCGCCATTGGCACAAGCGATTTTGGTAGTGGCCGCCTTGTTGTTACTATTGATTCCGCTGCATCGTCTTACTCAAAGAGAACAAAGGCCGCCCGAACTCTCGGTGGTTTCTGCAGCTCCGAAACAGGTGCATCTAGCAGTTAGAACCACCGCTGTGCCGTGCCGATTTCAAATCACGTTTTTAGGGAAAACTTTGTGGGCCGAAGACGCCGGGATGCCCGAACTGGCGAAGGACTTCAATATTGATTTTCCTAAGGAAGGAATCGATCTGGTGGTGGATGCAACTTGGGAGACGAAGGCCTTAGCGGCAATGGAGATCACCTTGTCGTTGCCGGATGGGACTACGATACACAAGACGCTCTGGGGCCAAGGAACGGCGGACGACGTCCTTACCTTCAAGGAGGAGTAATTCAGCCGCAAAGTATGGCCGAACACGTATTGGCAATTAAAGATCTGACCGTCAGTTATCGCCGGGTTCCAGCGGTGCATCATGTCGATCTAATGCTGCGGTGCGGTCGTTGTGTTGGGTTATTGGGTCCGAACGGAGCCGGCAAAACCTCATTTCTAAAAGCATTGGCCGGCTTAGTCCCGATGGAGACGGGAACGATCGAGTTTGGCGGGCACAATCACAAGCGCGGCCGAAGGAGCTACACGGCCTATCTTCCGCAAAGATCAGCGATTGATTGGGATTTCCCGACGACGATCAGAGGCCTGGTCGAGATGGGCCGTTACTCCGCATTAGACTGGTGGAGACCGTTTCGCCAAATAGACCGAGAAAAGGTTGATAAAGCACTCGAGGCGATGGAGTTGAGCGACCTGGCTGAGAGGCAAATCAGCGCTCTATCCGGAGGCCAACAGCAGCGGGCTTTTCTAGCGCGTTCCCTGGCCCAGGATGCTCATGTTTTCTTGCTGGACGAGCCATTTACGGGGCTGGACCGGCCCTCGCAAGAATTGTTTGGCCAGATCCTAAAAAGGCTGGCGGCGCAAGGGAACCTCTTAATTGTGTCGCATCACGATCTGAGAATGGTACCGGCGCTTTTCGACGAGGTGATCCTGTTGAATGGTGAGCTGGTGGCATATGGTCCAACGGAGCAAGTGTTCAGCGAAGAGGCCATTGCGCGGACGTTTGGAACGCACACTTTTTCGGGGGCACAGACTTGATGTCGAACGGCTGGCTGCACCTGTTCTACGCTCCGGATATGTTGCGCCCGCTGTTTGCAGCGGTCCTGATCGGATTTACGAACGGCGTCTTGAGTGTTTTCATCGTCCTGCGCCGACTCTCGTTGATGGCGGATGCGATTTCGCATTCCCTGTTGCCAGGTTTAGCGATCGCCATCATCCTTTTTGGGCTGGCACCGGCTACACTGGTAGCAGGGGCTTTTCTGGCGGCGCTTTTAGTGGCGCTAGGCACGCAAATTATCGCGAATAGCACCCGCATAAAAGAGGACACCGCGCTTGGCTTGTTGTTCGCTTGTGCGTTCTCATTGGGTCAAGCCTTGTTGAAATTGGCGCCTGCTCAAATCGGGATTAGTGAATACCTCTTCGGCAATATTCTGGGGCTTAGCGATGGCGATCTCTATTTAACCTACGGGATCACATTGCTCGTGCTTCCGCTATTGGTCTTGTTCCAGCGGCCATTGCTCCTGATGTTGTTCGAGCCTGCAATCGCCTCTACCCAAGGAGTCCCGGTCAGAACCCTTAGATATTTCTTAATGGTGGTGCTGGTGCTGGCGATGATTTCCTCGTTGCGGGCCGTGGGAATAATACTGGCCCTGGGGACATTGATCGGCCCGGCTGCAACCGTGTATCTCTTTGTGGATTCGTTTACTGTGATGTTCTGGGTGAGCGGTTTGCTCGGCGCTTTTGCCTCGTTGCTCGGCTTATTCGTCTCTGACTGGACGGATCTTCCAGCCGGGGCGTGTATCGTGCTGGTATTGGGTGTCCTTTTTCTGGCCAGCTATCTTTTAAGTCCACGCTACGGGTTGCTCCGTCGCTTCCGGAAAGGACATCTGCACGCGCAATCGCTGGCACGCTGGGAAGGGGAAGGGGAGAAGTGATTGGTGATTCGTGATTGGTAGAAGCCAAGCCTGAACGGCTCCAAACTTTTCGACGAGCACTTCGGGATTTCGTCTCGGCAGATCATGAGATCGTGACCCGGCCGCCAGAGACGCCGCCCCCACCAATCACCGATCACTACTCACTAATCACGCCAGGGTTTCCCGCGCGGCAAGAAACAAGAAGTTAACCGAAGTCGCCCCCGGATCCTGGTGGCCAATGCTGCGTTCGCCGAGGTAGCTGGCTCGACCTTTTTTGGCGAGCAAGGGAACCGTGCTTTCCATCCCTTTTTCTGCGGCGCTAGACGCTGCTAGTAGGGCTTCCGCAAATGGTTTGCCGGATTTCAGTGTGGCCTGATAGGTCTCGACCGCCGGCTGGAGCGCGTCGACCATCGTCTTTTCCCCGACGGCCGCTTTGCCGCGCTGGAGAATCCCAGCCAGCGCCTTCTCTAATAAAGCGCCGAATTCTTCCGGGGTGATTTCAGACTTTCCTCCGGCAGCCATGGACGCTTGCAGAAAAAATGTGCCGTAGAGCGGACCGCTGGCTCCGCCCACTGTGGATAGGAGAGTCATCGCCGCCGTCTTTAGAACCGTGGTGATATCTTTGCCTTCAAGCTCGGATTTCTTGGCCAGGACGGCTTTGAACCCACGATCCATATTCGCTCCGTGATCTGCATCTCCGATCGCGGCGTCGAGTTGGGTAAGGTAATCTTTGTTTTCGGCTAGAAACCCGGCAAACCGTTCCAACCAACGAATGACCTGTTCGGAAGTGATCGCCATGGATTAAAGAGTAAAAATTAGAATTCACCACAGAGACACAGAGGACACAAAGATTATTTTGACAGTAAGGCCGCGAAGGCCACGAAGACAAAAGTCTCTACTGGAGCGTGACTTTATTGTGTCTCTTTGCGGCCTTGTTGTGAATACCCGATTTTCCTCCGTGTCTCTTGTGACCTTGGCTGGCGTAGTTGAAGGGGGCGGAAGTTGGCTCTGTGGTGTCAGGACTAGCCGAAAATGGTTGCTTTCAGATTTGCGGAGGCGTTTTATCGCAACCTAAACGCTATGATTTTCTTGCAAATCCTAGGCGCGATATTGATTGGCTTCCTAGTCGGGGGATTAGCTAGACTAATCGTTCCCGGCCGGGAACGTGGGGGGTGTTTGACGACTATCTTAGTCGGAATCGGTGGTTCGTTTGTCGCCTTCTTTATTGGCACCTATCTGTTTGGCGCTCAATTCGATCGCGGCAATCCTTTGCGTCCGGCAGGATTCATTTCGTCACTGCTGGGAGCAATTCTGATTCTGATTATTTATCATTGGTTCCGCCGCCGGCGGCAGCAGTGAGGCTGAAACCAAAGAAAATTTCACCACAGAGACACAGAGAACGCCGAGACAGATCATTTACGAAAGGGAACGAAGGAAGCCGTTTTATGACGTGTCGGGCCACGTAGCCTCTGACCTTCGTTTCCTTAGTTACCTTTTGTAAAGAGTTTCCTCTTTGTGTCCTCTGTGTCTCTGTGGTGAATTCCTGTTTCCCGGTTTTATTTGTAAACCGTTACCGGGGTCCCGAGCGAGACATTGTTATAGAAAGCTATCGCCATTTTACCGGGCATCCGGATACAGCCGTGCGAGGCAGGGTACCCAGGGAGATAGCCTTCGTGCATGCCCACTCCGCCAGTGATGCGCATGAAATAAGGCATCGGTGCGCCCTTAAAGATGGCGCCGGGAGGTTTGGGGTCTTTGCCCAGTTCGACATCTTTCTGAACGATATTACCCGTGGCATCGACGTAATCACCGTAAAGGCTGGAGGCGTGATTCGGGTCTTTCTGAATAATCTTATAGCTTCCAGGCGGGGTGTCATGACCCTCTCGGCCAGTCGAGATCTGGGAGACACCGACGAGTTGATCGCCCTTATAAAAGTAGGCGCGTTCTTCACTCAAGTGGATCTGTACCGACGGTGCGCCAGTTACTCCATCACCGTCCCAATAAGAAATCGGATCATATCCGGATGTTCCTTGCGAAGC